>JAAYVJ010000239.1 GCA_012517265.1 Planctomycetota bacterium
ACCAGCGGGGCCCTCTTCGGATGCCTGACCGGCACGGTCAAGGGCGTCGGCCTGATCGATCCGAACGTGGGCGGACGGCTGCTGTACTACACCGGCGCCCTGGTCGGCGACAATCACGGCACGATCAGCAACTGTTATGCGTACGACGTCAACGTGGTCGGCGCGGGTTGGTACGCAGGCGGCCTGGTCGGGCGCAACCTGGGCACGATCGCCGACTGCAACTCGACCGGCGTGGTCCGCGACCGCAGCGCAGGCGGCCTCGTGGGTCGAAACGGCGGCACGATCACAGGGAGCCGCTCGGCGGCCGTCGTCTCCGCGGACACCATCGCCGGCGGGCTCGTGGGCAGCAACGTCAGCGGCACGATCGCCAATTCGTGCTCGACCGGAACCGTCACGGGAGACGACCGCACCGGCGGCCTCGTCGGAAACAACTATGAGGGGACCATCACCTGCTGCTATTCATCGGCAACGGTCCTCGGCAACGACGGCGTCGGCGGCCTGGTCGGCGAGAACTGGATGGGCCTGATCACGAACTGCTATTCCGCGGCCAACGTCAAAGGCGACCGCCTGACCGGCGCCCTCGTCGGCGACAGCGGCGGCGGGGCGATCATGAACTGCTACGCCGTGGGTCCGACGACAGGTCGCTGGCCCGTCGGCGGAATCACCCACTGGCGGCACGACGACGATGTCGTCACCGGGTGCTTCTGGGACATGGAGACCACCGGCTGCTCCTTGAGCGCCGCCGGCACAGGCAAGACGACCGCCCAAATGCAAACGGCATCCACCTTCCTGGCCGCGGGCTGGGACTTCGTCGGCGAGACAGCCAACGGCTCGGCCGACATCTGGCATATTGATGAAGGCCATGACTATCCGCAGCTCTTCTGGGAAATCGATCCGTAGGGGGGCAGGCCCCGTGCCTGCCCAAACGGAGAGGGGCAACCACCGGAGTCTGCCCCTACATTGACGCAGATGTTACAGGCACGTGCCTGATGCAAACCTACCCTGCCAGGGACTCCTGGAGCTTTTCCGCTTTCTCGAAGACGAAGCCTTGGGGGCCGGCGTCGACTCGGATCGTGTCGCCGTCGGTGAACTTGCCGGCGAGCAACTCCATTGCCAGCGGGTTCTCCACCTCCTGCTGGATCGTCCGCTTGAGCGGCCGGGCGCCGAAGACCGGGTCGTAGCCCTGCTCCATCACGAGGTCCCTGGCCTTGTCCGTGAACTCCAGGTGGATCTTGCGGTCCTTGAGCCGGTCGGACAGATAGCGGAGCTGGATGTCGACAATCTTCTTGAGATGCTCGCGGTTGAGCATGTGGAAGACGATCACCTCGTCGATCCGGTTGAGGAACTCCGGCTTGAAGACCTGCTTGAGCACGTCCTTGACGTGGGCCTCGATCTCCCAATCGGCGCCCCGTTCCTCCGTCAGCTTCTGGATCTGCTGGCTGGCGATGTTGCTGGTCATGATGATGACGGTGTTCTTGAAGTCCACCGTGCGGCCCTTGCCGTCGGTGAGCCGGCCGTCGTCGAAGACCTGCAACAGGACGTTGAAGACGTCCGGATGGGCCTTCTCGACCTCGTCGAGCAGGATCACGGAGTAGGGTTTCCGCCGGACCGCCTCGGTCAGGCGGCCGCCTTCCTCGTAGCCCACGTAGCCCGGAGGGGCGCCGATCAGGCGGGCCACGGAATGCTGCTCCATGAACTCGCTCATGTCGATGCGGACCATCGCGTTGGGATCGTTGAACAGGAAGTCCGCGAGGGCCTTGGCCAGCTCGGTCTTGCCGACGCCGGTGGGACCCAGGAACAGGAACGTCCCGATCGGCCGGTTCGGGTCGGATAGCCCGGCCCGGCTGCGGCGGACCGCGTTGCACAGGGCGACGACCGCCTCGTCCTGGCCGACGACGCGTTTGCGGATCTGCTCTTCCATGCTCATGAGCCGGTCCCGCTCGCCGGTCAGCAGCCGGGAGACCGGGATGCCGGTCCACTTGGCGACCACCTGGGCGATGCTCTCCTCGGTGACCTCGTTGTGGAGCATCTTGGCCCTCTCCGCCTTGACCAGTTGGTCCTCCCGCTGCGCCAGGTTCTTCTTGAGATTGGCGATGGTCTCGTATTTCAGGCGTGCGGCCTTCTCGAGGTCGCCGCGGCGCTGGGCGTCCTCGAACTGCATCTCAGCGTCCTCGAGCTGCTGCTTGAGGGCCTTGACCTGGTCGATGCCGCCTTTCTCCAGTTCCCACTGGGCGGTGAGCTTGCGATTCTGTTCCTCCAGGTCCGCCAGTTGTTTCTCCGCTTTCTTGAGCCGGTCCTGACTGGCGGCGTCCTTCTCCTTCTTGAGGGCCTCCCGCTCGATCTGGAGCTGGATGATCCGCCGGCGGATGTCGTCCAGCTCGGCGGGCATCGAGTCGTTCTCGATCCGCAGCTTGGACGCGGCCTCGTCGATCAGGTCGATGGCCTTGTCCGGCAGCCAGCGGTCGGTGATGTATCGCTGCGACAGCGTGGCCGCCGAGACGATCGCGGCGTCGGTGATTCGCACGCCGTGATGGGTCTCGTAGCGGTTCTTCAGGCCGCGGAGGATCGCGATCGTCGCCTCGATGCTGGGCGGCTCCACGAGGATCTGCTGGAACCGCCGCTCCAGGGCGGCGTCCTTCTCGATTCGTTTGCGGTACTCGTCGATCGTGGTGGCGCCGATGCATCGCAGCTCGCCTCGCGCCAGCGAGGGCTTGAGCAGGTTTCCTGCGTCCATCGCGCCTTCGGCGCCGCCGGCCCCGACGACTGTGTGCAGCTCATCGATAAACAGGATGATCTGTCCGTCGGCCGCGACGACCTCCTTGAGCACGGCCTTGAGCCGGTCTTCGAACTCGCCGCGGTACTTGGTGCCCGCGATCATCGCGCCCATGTCCAGGGCGATGACCCGCTTGTTCTTGAGGCCCGCCGGCACGTCGCCGGCGACGATTCGCTGGGCGAGGCCCTCGACGATCGCGGTCTTGCCGACGCCGGGCTCGCCGATCAGGACGGGGTTGTTCTTCGTCCGGCGGTTCAGGACCTGCATGCACCGGCGGATCTCCTCGTCCCGCCCGATCACGGGGTCGAGCTTGCCCTTGCGGGCCTTCTCCAGCAGGTCGACGCCGTAGCGTTCCAGGGCCTTGTACTTCTCCTCGGGATTCTGGTCGGTGACCTTCGAGCCGCCGCGGACGTCGGCCAGGGCGCTCTGGATCTTGTCGGGCGTGACGGAGTTGAGCGTGAGGATCTCACAGGCGTCGCTCTTGATCGCCGCCATCGAGAGCAGCAGGTGCTCGACGCTGAGGTACTCGTCGCCCATCTTGTCGGCGCGGTTCTGCGCGTCCAGCACGATCTGGTTGAACGCCGGGTCGGGCATCATTTGGCCGGCGCTTGTGCCCTGGGCCAGGTGGCTCAGTTCGTCCTCGGTCATGGTCTTGATCCGGCCGACGTTGGCGCCGATCTTCTTGAGGATCATTTCGGTCAGGCCGCCTTCGTCGCTGAGCATCGCGCTGAGCAGGTGCAGGGGCGACAGCACGGTATGGGATTTGGCCATCGCGATCTGCTGAGCGGTCGCCAGGGCCTCTTGGGCTTTCAATGTGAATTTCTCAAATTTCATCTCTCGGTCCTCGTTGTAAGCAAAGGATTTCGCCAGGTTGCCTACGCAAGTTCATGACCAGGGGATGTGCAAACCGCATGCCCGGGCCAGAGGAATTCGTAAGTGCTTTTGGGATAGGTGTTTACGCTCTGAGCCGGGCCCCGAGGGAATGCCAAACTGGCAGGCTGTTCCCGGCGGCTGCCGAGCGATCCGCCGCTATCGATTCCCCAGCGACGGGGTTCTAGCCCAGCAACAGGAGCAGGATGTACAGGGCGTAGCCGCCGAGGAAGACCCCGGCCTGCCATCGCTCCAGCACGTGGCGTTTGCCCATGAACATGCACGAGAACAGCAGGAGGCTCGAGACGATCAGCGTCCCGATGTCGAGGTTGGCCCGCGTTTCGAAGGGGACGGGGCGGATCACCGCGCTGACGCCCAGGATGAAGAAGATGTTGAAGATGTTCGAGCCGACGACATTGCCGATCGCGATGTCGGGGTTCTTGCGGTAGGCTGCGGCCGCGGAGGTCGCCAGTTCCGGCAACGAGGTCCCCACGGCCACGATGGTCAGGCCGATCACCGCCTCGCTGATCCCCAGCGCGGTCGCCATCTTCACCGCGCCGTCCACGACCCACTTGCTGCCCAGGATCAACGCGATGAAGCCGATCGCCATCATGACGGCGATCCGCGTCAGGCTGAAAACGGCCCTGGGCGCGGCGGACTCCACGCCCTCGAAGTTGCGGGCGATGCTCGCCGAGTAGTACAGGAAGATGGCAAAGAAGCACAGGAGAACCAATCCGTCGGCCCGGCTCAGGGCCGAGCTCGCGGCTTTGTCGATCAGATGGTCGTTGGCCGCGATCCCGACCACCAGGGCAGCCAGGAGGCTCAGAGGGATCTCCCGCCACACGGTGCCGCGGGTCACCACCAGGGGGCAGATCACGCCGGAGACGCCGAGGATCAGGAGGATGTTGGCGATGTTGCTGCCGATGACGTTGCCGATCGTGATGCCGGTGTTGCCCTGGACGCTGGCGGTCACGTTGACGGCCAGCTCCGGCAGCGACGTGCCGAACGCCACGACGGTCAGCCCCACCGCCAGGTCCGAGACGCGCAGCCTCCGGGCCAGCGAGGAGGCCGCCTCGACAAAAACGTCCGCGCCCTTGATCAGCAACACGAATCCGACCGGGATCAACACATAGGCCAACATGGCAAACTCCCCACGGGGAAGGGATACTGCGACTTCAGACGACAGGCCGCCATTATAACCGCGGCCCCCGGTTTCGCAATCCGGACCCCGGCGGCTTTTGAACCGTCCCTACTGGACGGACGCACGAGCCGGCGATACGATCGTTCATCCGACGCAACGACTTGTAGAATCGGAGGATCGACCATGCAGTCCATGATGCTCGCCGCGTACGTGACCGTCGCCCTGTGGGTCTCGCAGACGCCCACGATCGAGAACAAGCCTTTCCACGCCTGGGCCCCGACGCCGCCGATGGGGTGGAACAGTTGGGACTGCTTCGGGGCCACCGTCACCGAGGAGCAGACCAAGGCCAACGCCGACTACATGGCCGAGCACCTCGCCCGCCACGGCTGGCAATACATCGTCGTGGACATCCAGTGGTACGAGCCCCAGTCGAAGGGCTGGGATTACGCCCGCAATCCCAAACCCGTGCTCGACGAGTACGGCCGCCTCTGGCCGGTCGTCGCCAAGTTCCCCTCGTCGGCGGACGGCAAGGGCTTCAAGCCGCTGGCCGACTACGTGCACGCCAAGGGCCTGAAGTTCGGGGTCCACCTGATGCGAGGCATCCCCCGGGAAGCGGTCAAACGCGACTGCCGCGTGCTGGGCACGGACGTCACGGCCTCCGCCATCGCCAACACCGCCAGCACGTGTCCGTGGAACCCCGACATGTACGGCGTCGACATGTCCAAGCCCGGCGCCCAGGCCTACTACGACTCGGTCTTCAAGCTGCTGGCGTCCTGGGACATCGACTATGTGAAGGTGGACGACCTTTCGCGTCCCTATCACCCCCAGAAGCCCGAGGTCGAGGCGATCCGCAAGGCCATCGACGCCTGCGGCCGGCCCATCGTCCTGAGCACCTCGCCGGGGGCCACGCCGTTCGAGGTCGCCGACCACGTCGCGACCCACGCCAACCTCTGGCGGCTCACCGACGACTTCTGGGACAGTTGGCCGCTGCTCAAGCAGGAGTTCGCGATCTGCGACCGCTGGTCCCCGTACATCGGGCCGGGTCACTGGCCGGACCCCGACATGCTCCCGCTGGGGGCCATCCACGTCGGGCCGCAGATGAACAAGGGTTGGACGAAGTTCACCCGCGACGAGCAGGTGACGCTGATGACGCTCTTCTGCATGGTCCGCGCGCCCTTGATGTTCGGGGGGCATTTGCCCTGGAACGACGAGTTCACGCTGTCGCTGATCACCAACGACGAGGTTCTGGCCGTCGACCAGCGAAGTCTCAACAACCGCCAGCTCTTCCGGCAGGACGATCTGGTGGGCTGGGTGGCGGACGTGCCGGACTCGCCGGACAAGTACCTGGCTCTGTTCAACGCTCGCGACGCGGGCGACGGCTTCGACCACTCCAAGGCCCTCTTCACAAGCGGGATCCTCCGCGGCCGCTCGAACAGGTCGGTGGAGGTCACCGCCGATATCCGCGGCGCGAGCAAGCTGTTCCTCGTGGTCTCCACGACTCCCGATGGATTCGACAACGATCACGCCGACTGGCTCGAGCCGCGATTGATCGGACCCGGTGGCGAGAAGAAGCTCACGGATCTCCAGTGGGTCACAGCGACGGCAGGCTGGGGCCAGGCTGCCGTCGGCAAGAACGCCTCGGGCCAGGACCTCATATGGGATGGCAAGCCCGTCGCGTTCGGGATCGGCACGCACGCACCGTCGGTGATCGAATACGATCTGCCCGCGGGGTACGAGACGTTTGAAGCGACCGGTGCGCTGGACGCGGGCAGTCGCGGCAGGGGATCGGTGCAGTTGTTCGTCTATTCGGACAAGGCGGTTGTGCCTGTGCCGGAGAATGCGACGGTCACGGCGTCTCTTGCGGACGCAGGCTTCACCGGCCCCGTCCGCATCCGCGACCTCTGGTCGCATCAGGACCTGGGCGTCTTCGAGAAGGAATTCTCCCGGGACATCGCCTTCCACGGCGCGGGCCTGTACCGCGTTTCGCCGGCTCAGATGCCGCTGAAGGTGGCGTTCGAAGGCCGGGTATCGGAGCACAAGTGGCCGCTCAAGGAATTGGATGCGCAGTTGCCCTCGGACTGGTCCGACTACCAGTTCCTGGTCCTGGAGTTGAAGACTTCCACGCCGCAGCGGTTTTCCCTGTGGCTCCACACCGCCGAGGGCAAACGCCGGATCATGTTCCAGCCTTTCGGGCAGAACGTCTGGCTTCGGGCCTCCATTCCGCTGCAATACTTCAAGGGCAAGGACCAGAAGGGCGTGGACCTGGCCTCGACCAACAACCGTCGCATGAACTCGTTCTGGATGGGAGTTTGGGGGCCGTTTGGGCAATTGAAGAACGTCGAGGCCCTCAGCGTGGCGATGGACTACCCGCTGAACTCGCCCACGCTGGAGATCCGCTCGATCAGACTGGCCAAGGAGGACGCCGGCTCGGAGTTCGTTGTGGACGGACCCGTCGTGGATGAGTTCGGCCAGTGGGCCCATGCGGACTGGCCCCGCAAGATCAAGAGCCGCGAGCAGTTGGAGAGGGAGATGGCGGAGGAGCAGAAGTCCCTCGCCGGCGGCGACGAATTCGGCTACTGCCCGTACGGCGGCTACAAGAACACGCAAGCCAGGGCCACGGGCTTCTTCCGCGTGGAGCGGATCGACGGCCGATGGTGGTTCGTGGACCCGGACGGCCACCTGTTCCTCTCCACCGGCGCCGACTGCATCGGCCCGGCCCGCAGTCGGACCGGCGATCAGGCGGGCGGCGCCGCTCTGATTTACCAGCGCATGGACGCGTGGGGCATGAACACGGTCGGCAACTGGTCGTCCCTGAGGCCCACGGACGACGGCCGGCGAAAGGCCTACGTCGTGTCGTTCCGCGGCCCGCGAGTACAGACGATGTATTTGGGCATGCCCGACGTGTACTCGGAGGAGTTCGCCCGCGGCATCGACCAGGCCGCGGCGACGCAGTGTCCTCAGTACAGGAGCGATCCCTGGTTGCTCGGGTACTTCCTTGGCAATGAACCGCCGTGGGAGGGCCGCGAAAGTGAGATGGTGGACATGTTTCTCAAGGGACCCGCCACCGCGACGCAAGCCAGGCTCAAGGAATACCTCGCCCAGGGCGACACGCCCAAACGCCGAGAGGAATTCGTCCACGCCATGTTCGAGCGGTATCTGACCCTGATGGGCGATGCGATCAAGAAGCACGACCCGAATCACCTGAATCTCGGCATCCGCTTCGGCGGCGCCCCCGCGCCGGCCGTCATGAAGATGGGCAGGGCGTTCGACGTCTGCAGCATCAATGTCTACGAGTACGAGCCGACCAAGCAGTTGAAGGCGCTGTACGAAGCGACGGGCCGGCCGCTTCTGATCGGCGAATTCCATTTCGGCGTCCCCGCCGACGGCCTGGGCGCTGGTCTTGTGCAGACGGCCAATCAGATCGAGCGTGCCAAGGGCTATCGCTATTACATGGAGCAGGCCGCGGCTCTTCCTGGTTTCCTCGGAGCCCACTGGTTCCAGTGGAGCGACCAGCCGGTCCTCGGCCGCATGGACGGCGAAAACTACAACATCGGCCTCGTCGATGTCACGAACCGTCCCTACCCCGAAATGGTAGAGGCCCTCAAGACGACGCACAAACGCCTGCACGACGTCCACGGCGGCACGCTGGCGCCCTTCGCCGAGCGGCCGAAGGCGTCCCAGGCCGGCACGCTCGACTCACCCTGGCGGATACCGACGGGCGATTAGCGACTACCTGTGAATTCCCCCGAGCACGTCATGTGAACATGATGGCCGCCGGTTGCGACGGCGCTCCGGCCAGGCCCTCACCCCGCTTCCCCGACGACGAGAGCAGGCAGGTCCCATGGGAAGGGCTGCACAAGGCGCCCTCAGGAAGCTCAATGATCCGACTGAGACTCCGGCAATCCTCTCACTTCGAGAATCCATCGGGCCATGCTTTGAGCCGGGCGCCACGATACTGGATAACGGCTCCGGGCGTATGCTGCTGAAATCCGATGCCGCCTCGATAGGGAGGCTTCAGCTTGTTCGTCGTGCAGACTTCTTCGCCGTTGACGAGGACCATGGCGTTGGGCCCGTCGGTGAAGATCTGCAAGAGGAACCACTGCTCGTCATGGCTCAGCACGCGCCGGGCGGGGGCGATCCCGTAGAGACTGCCGGTGGGATTCGTGCTGTCCGGGGCGTTGAAGCACTGCACCTCGACAGGCTGACCGCCGCAGTTGAAGAGCACGCCTCCGTTGCCGTTGACAATCGTCTTGACCCACACCTGGAGTTCGAAGGGGCCTTCGAATTGCTGTTTCGTGGTCGCCTGGCCGTCCCCGCCCTTGCCGGTCAGAGTATCGTTTTCGATCTGCCAGTCCGCTTCGCCTGGCGTCTCGAATCCGTCCACGCCCGATTCCAGAAGGCCGATCCAGTGCTCCTTGTCCGGCAGGGGGCGGATCTCGATGTTCCTGAAGTACGCCCGGCAGCCGATGTTCTGGATACCGATGAAACCCTTGCGCAGCCGGTACTTCAGAACATCGTTGGCGTCCATGTCGATGTCGTGGATGACGGTCCCATTGAGGGCGACGCGCAGGCGGGGCCAGTCGCACTCCACCTCGCAACGGTTCCACTGCCCCGACGGGAGATTGACCAGGCTGCGCGGAGCGGCCACGTCGTAGATGGCTCCTGGGGAACGGACGCCGTACTCGTGCCGGTCGTGCCGCAGATGGATCTTGAATCCGAGCCGAGAGCCCGGGCCGTCCAGCGGGACGTGAAATAGCACGCCGCCTTCGTACCATCCCTGGGTTTGGTACTCGAAACGGAGCATGAAGTTTTCGTATTGCCTTTCGCTGCGAAGCCACGAGGGATAGGGGCCGGCTCCCGTCGTCGAAATGGCGCCGTCCTTCACGGTGAAAGCGTCCGGCGTGCCCATGGGGACCCAGCCGGCGAGATCCGTTCCATTGAACAGGGCAACGAAGCCCTCCTGGGCCGACAAACTCATGGCCGGCAGACTACAGACGATCACGGCGGCGGCGATCGGAGGAATGGAACTCAACGATCTTTTCAACACAAGTCTCTCCTTGCTCGATGCATTCGTTCGCTCGCACAGGGACACACGAAATCCGTGCGTCCCCTCCCGGCCAATCGCATGCCGAGGCGAGACGTGCCTTGTACGGTACACCGTGCACGCAGATTCCGCAACTGATTTGCCTTGTGGTCGGTTTTTGACGAGAATGTCCCCGCCCGTGGTCTCTCGGGCTTGCGGGTCGAGAGGCTGCCCATGTTCCACGACGTCTTATCGCGAGAGCCGACAGAGTCGGATCTCATTCGTCTCGTTGGGTTTGGCCACCTCCGCGTAGGCCCACAGCTCATTGCCGACCCACAGCCAATGGGAATATCGCCATGTATGGAAATACTCGCCGAATGCAGACGCCGGCTCGGGGCAGTCTAGGGATCGGAGGGTAGAAGGCATGTCGATTCGTCTGAGACGGCTGAGCGTGCGTTTCGTTGCGCCGGTCTCACTCGGATCGGCGGCTGCACCTGCGGGCAAGTCTGCCGGTCGGCAAGGCGACCCGATCGATCCGATGTCGCTCGTGAACGGCGCGAGACGTTCGGTATTTTGCGGCACGATATCGAACGTTTGTGCGGATGGGCCTGTGTACGATATCGGTGTTCCCAGTTCGGACGGAAGGACGCAAGGGATAGCCCATGGAACGCGTGAAATCCGCGTCAAACACAGAGAGCCAAGCGAAGCCCGGACCAGGGCATCCACCCCTCGTTCCCTCTGCGGACGTTCGATGCGGTGCGATCGCGTCGGCCCAGAGGCGGCAGAACATCCTGAGCGCGGTTCGGTTCGAAGGGCCCGCGTACATCCCGATGCACTTCCACATCAATGAGGCTTGTTGGCACAGCTATCCGCCTGAAGTGCTCAGGGAGTGGATCGAATCGCATCCGTTCCTGTTTCCGGAACACGCTGGAACGGGAGACGGCCGGACCGAGCTCGACTACGCGGTCGTCGAGCGTCCGGGCAAACCGTTCGTCGACGGGTGGGGTTGCCGGTGGGAGGCAAAGGTCGAAGGAATGGTCGGATCGGTCACGGGGCACCCGCTGGCGAACTGGGCGGATCTGGCCATGTACTCCCCTCCCGATCCCGAGACCGATTCCGGCAAGGGACCGGTCGATTGGACGCGCATCGCGGAGGACATCGGGCGGGCCCGATCCTGGGGATCTACTTCCACGGTCTCAACGGCACCCTGTACTCGGACTACGGGATGCATCAGATCGTGCCCGAGGGAGAGATGCTCAAGGACGCCCAACCCCCGGAGAAGTCGATCCCGCCGTCGCCGGGCCACGAGCAGGAGTGGCTCAACTGCATCCGTAGTCGCCAGCAGCCGAGCTGCAATCCCGACTATCACTGCAAGGTGGATGTGCCGATCTGCCTGGCCAATCTCTCCATGAAGCTGGGCCGGGCCGTCCGCTTCGATCCCGTGGCGGAAAAGATCCTCGACGACGAAACCACCCGGCTGGCCGTCCCGCAGTATCGGGCCCCGTGGGACTTTCCTCGCCAGTATGTTTGATCCGAGGCCTATAGCCGAGTCACCGCGGACAGCTTAGAATAGACGTAAGCCGATCCACGATGCTCTGGAGCACGGATATGACACAGAAGACTTGCCTTTCGAGACGACAGTTTCTCAGAGCCGGTTCTCTCGCCGTTGGCTGGGGCCTGTTGGGGGCCTCCCCCGCTCGGGCCGGCACGGTGTCCGCTGGAGGCGACAAGCCCAACGTCCTGTTCATCGCCGTGGACGACATGAACAACGATCTCGGCTGTTTCGGGCATCCCCTTGTGAAATCGCCGGGCATCGACCGCATCGCCCAACGCGGCACGCGGTTCGAGCGAGCGTATTGCCAGTTTCCGCTGTGCAGCCCGAGCCGATCTTCGCTGCTGACCGGGCTCAGGCCGGACGCCACGCGGGTGTTCGACCTGCAGTATCACTTCCGCCAGGATCTGCCCGACGTGGTGACGCTGCCGCAGATGTTCCTGAAGAACGGCTACTACGTGGCTCGCGTGGGCAAGATGTACCACTACGGCAACCCCGGCGACATCGGCACCAATGGGCTGGACGACCGGATCTCGTGGGGCGAGCGGTTCAATCCGGCGGGACGCGACAAGACGGCGCTCGAGCCGGACATCATGAACTACACGCCCAAACGCGGCCTCGGCTCGGCCATGGCGTTTCTGGCGGACAAGACCGGGACCGACGAACAGCACACGGACGGGAAGGTGGCCGATCAGGCGATCCGGCTGCTCGAGCAGCACAAGGGCGAACCGTTCTTCATTGCAGCCGGTTTCTACAAGCCGCACTGTCCCTGGGTGACGCCGAAGAAGTATTTCGATCTCTATTCGATGAATGACATCACGCTGCCGGCGATCACTTTGCAGACCCCCGACGACTATCCGGCGCCGGCCCTGGCGTCGACCCGCCCATGGCCCTATTTCGGCGTCACGCACGAGCAGGCTCGCGAGTGCAAACGGGCGTACTATGCGGCCATATCCTTCGTCGACGCCCAAATCGGGCGATTGCTGGACGCGGTGGATCGGCTGGGATTGAGGGACAACACGATCATCGTGTTCTGGAGCGACCACGGGTACCACCTCGGCGAGCACGGGCTGTGGTTCAAGCAGAGCTGCTTCGAGGAATCGGCGCGCGTGCCCCTGATCGTCTCCGTCCCGGGCCAGAAGACCGCGGGCCGGTCGAGTTCACGGCCGGTGGAACTGGTCGACCTCTATCCGACGCTGGCCGACTTGGCCGGATTGAAGCCGCCGGGCTGTCTCGATGGTTTCAGCCTCCGCCCCCTGATCGAGGACCCGCAGGCTCCGTGGGAACACGCCGCGTTCACTCAGGTCCAGCGCGGCGAGGACCCCGGCCATAGCGTTCGGACCGAACAGTGGCGGTACACCGAGTGGGCCTTCGGCAAGAAGGGCGTCGAACTCTACGACCACGAGCATGATCCTCAGGAACTGCACAACCTAGCCAAGGACGCGAAATACGCGGATGTGGTCGCCAGGATGAAGGCGTTGCTCAAACAGGTGCACCCGACTTCCGTCCCGGGCGGCAATGCGATTCCCGGCACGAGGGAGAAGTTCTGCAACTGACCATCGACAGGCCGGGAGTTCGCGGGCCTTACTCCACGGTTCGGCTGAACTCATAGACAGCCGCACCAGCGGCATCGAGCGTGTCGGCAATCGTTGCCTGTCCGTTCTCGAACGAGCCCATTTCCTTGCGGTCTTCGGGAAGCC
>JAAYVJ010000240.1 GCA_012517265.1 Planctomycetota bacterium
CCGGCGTGGGCGAGGCGACCGCGACGACCTCCGCCTCCTGGGGCATCAGCCGGAACGACTCCGCGTGGATGTCCGCCTCGAACCCCGAACCGATGATGCCGACTTTCACTCTTGCGGAATTGTGCATGGCTGCGATTCTCCTGAATGGGACGAAGGGGACCTATCGGACGTATGGGACCATCACAAAGACCAGCCTTTTCGATACTCGTAGTGCAGGAGCTGATTGGCCTCGGACGAACTGGTCTTGAGGTTCTTGCTGTCCCAAAGGAGTCTGCCGCCGCCCAGGCGGACGCAGACCGTGCCCAGGAGCACCGCCTCGGTCAACGGGCCCGCGAAGTCGGGGAAGTTCGACCGCGTCGGCGTGCCCTCCTTGCAGGCCTTGATCCACTCGGCGTGATGGCCGATCGAGCGGGGCAACGTCTTGGGCGGCCTCTTGTAGTCCCGCATCTTCGACTCGGGGATCAGACGCGGGCTGTTGCCGCCCCAGCCTTCGACGTACATCGTGCCCTTGTCGCCGACGAAGATCAGGCCGTCCTCGCGCGACAGCTCGCGGTCGTCCTCCAGCTCCGGCGGGCGGGCCGGGATGATCCCGCCGTCGTACCAGTGGAGCCTCACCGGCGGCAGGTCGCCGCGAGCGGGGAATTCGTAGTGCACCGTCGAGGCCAATGGCAGAGTCTCGTCGTTGACCAGCGTCGAGCTGGCGTGCACGCTGGTCGGGGCCTGGAGCTTGAGCGCCGACCAGGCGGGGGCGAGGTTGTGGATACCCATGTCGCCCAGGCCGCCGGAGCCGAAATCCCACCAGCCCCGCCAGGCGAAGGGGGCGTACGCCGGATGGTACGGCCGATGCGGCGCCGGGCCCAGCCACAGATCCCAGTCCATCGTGTCGGGAACCTTCGGCGTATCCTTGGGCCGCTCGATCCCCTGGGCCCAGTACAGGGGCGGCTTTCCACTGTGGGTCGGCCGGTCGGACCAGACGTGCACCTCCCGCACCGGGCCGATCGCGCCGTCCCAGATCCACTCGTTGATCAGGCGGTTGCCCTCGAAGGCCATGCCCTGATTGCCCATCTGCGTCGCGACCTTGGCCTCGCGCGCCGCCTTGGCCAGGGCTCTGGCTTCGTAGACGGTCCGGGTCAGCGGCTTCTCGCAATAGACGTGCTTGCCGAGCTTGATGGCCGTCATGCTGACGACCGCGTGGTTGTGGTCGGGGGTGCCGACGACCACCGCGTCGATCCCCTTCTCCTTTTCGAGCATCACGCGAAAGTCCTTGTACTGCTTGGCCTTCGGATACTGCTTGAAGGTGTGGGCCGCGTAGCTCCAGTCCACGTCGCACAAGGCGACGATGTTCTCGCCGCTGACGTCGTTGAGGTCGCTGGCCCCTTGCCCGCCGATGCCGATTCCGGCGATGTGGAGCTTCTCGCTGGGCGGGGTGTTCCCCTGCCCGCCCAGGACGCGCCGGGGCACGACGGTGAAGGCCGCGACGGCCAGACCGCCCTCGAGCAGATCACGCCGGGACAGGGAGTTCGTCTTCGCAGGCTTGCGTTTTCCAGGAGTCGTCATGCGTTGCCCTTTCCAAGTCTCAGTACAGCCACGCACCGCGGAAGAGCCCGGCGCCATCGGCGTTGGGCCCATGGAACGTCAGGATATCGCCGGAGGGAAAGCGATTCAATGGCTTGGCGGACGGAATGGACAAGCGGCGGTCGGAAGGGTATCGCTACTTCGACTCGGGCATGGGGAGGTTGACGCGGATCTGGACGGCGCCGAGATCGTTCTGCGTGACCAGGCGGATGCGGCCTTCGCCGAGATTCATGTGCGGAAAGGCGACGCCCCGCTCCTCGGCGAGGTTCTTGGCCAGGCCGGGGGATTTGTCGAACTGGGCCAGCACGCCCTGGAAAACCTGGCCGACCATCATGCCGGAGAGGGTGACCGCGTCGCTGCCCTGGGCGGGACGCTTGGCGTCGCCGACGAGCGAGGTGACGTCCCGATCGAGCTGGCCGGCCAGCCACCGGAGAATCGCGATCCGCTGGGCCTCTTCCGTCGCATAGGGGGTCGTAAGGACCTCGGGGTCGATCACGAACTGGGCGTCGAAGAGGATGCCCTTGCGGGGCGGAAAGAGCAGCTTTCCAGAACCGTCCGGAGCCCGCTCGGCCCGCTCGTCGGCGCAGAAGAAATACTTGCGGCGGGCGGTCATGCGGTACTCGTCGAAGGCGACCAGGTTGAGCCAGGTCTTGAGCGAGTCGATGCTGCGGCCGGAATAGGCGAGGACCGTATCGCCCTGGGTGAGCAGGGCCTGCTCGACCTGCTTGGGATCGAACTGATAGGCCTTCTCGCGGGCGACGTTGAGGACTTCCAGCGACGTGCTTCGGCCGATCTGCGTCGCGGCGTACGGAATCGAGAGCTGGTTGTACGGCAGCCTGGGCCGCAGGTACTCGCGGCCGCCGCAACCGGGGAGCGCGAAAGCGGAGAGGAGAGCCGCCATGACCAGCGAGACGCGTGCGACGCGAGCCCGAGGGCTCGCCTCGTGCAAGGCGTCGATGACCATAGGGCTCTCCTTTCGCGCAATTCCCAATCGTCAACAGCAAATTGAGAATCGACTCAGACTTCCTTCGAGTCGATCCACTTCATCATCTTGCGGAGCTTGCGGCCGACCTGTTCGAGCTGGCTGTCGTGGTCCTTCTGGTACAGGGCGTTGAAGTTCTTCAGGCCGGTCTTGTACTCGTTGACCCACTCCTTGGCGAACGCGCCCGAGGTGATCTCGCCGAGGATCTTCTTCATCTCGGCGCGGGTCTGGTCGGTGACGATCCGCGGACCGCGGCTCAGGTCGCCGTACTCGGCGGTGTTGCTGATGCTGTACCGCATGTAGCTCAGGCCGCCCTGGTACATGAGGTCCACGATCAGCTTCACCTCGTGCATGCACTCGAAGTAGGCGATCTCGGGCTGGTAGCCGGCGTTGACGAGGGTCTCGAAGCCGGCCTTGATCAGGGCCGAGAGGCCGCCGCAAAGGACGCACTGCTCGCCGAAGAGGTCGGTCTCGGTCTCCTCTTTGTAGGTCGTTTCGAGGATGCCGGCGCGGGCGCCGCCCATGCCGTGGCCCCAGGCCAGGGCGATCTGCTTGGCGGTGCCGGTGGCGTCCTGCTGAACCGCGACCAGGCAGGGCACGCCGCCGCCCTTCTGGAACTCGCTGCGGACCAGGTGACCCGGGCCCTTCGGCGCGATCATGACGACGTTGATGTCCTTCGGCGGGACAATGTATTTGAAATGAATGTTGAAGCCATGGCAGAAGCCCAGGGTCTGACCGGCCTTGAGGTTCGGGGCGATCTGGCTCTCGTACACCTTGCCCTGCACCTCGTCCGGCAGCGTCACGATGATCAGCGCCGCGCCGGCGATTGCGGTCTTGATGTCGCCCGGCTTGAAGCCGTGCTCGGTCGCCAGCTTGAAGTTCGGCGTCCCGGGCAGTTCCGCCACCGCGACCTCGATCCCGCTGTCCCGCAGGTTCAGGCTGTGCGCGTGCCCCTGCGACCCATAACCGATCACCGCCACCTTCTTGCCCTGCAGCGGCCCGATCGGGGCCTCGTTCTCATAGTAGATCTTTGCCATTACACCAATCTCCTTTCTATCCGAAAACATGCGTCGTAATGCCAGCAGTGAGATTCCACGGCCTTAAGCCGGACCATTGTACGCATCGGCGGGGGTTTAGTAAATTCCCAGTTTGCCGTCGCGGCAAGGTTTTTCCAGGCCCCGGCCCTGTGCAGGACCCCGGTCTTCTCACGGCGAGGGCGATTCCTCCCGGTCGGCAAAGGCGAACTCCCCTTTCGCGACGGACCAGTCGTTTCCGAAGAAACCGACCGCCACGTTCTCCGAACCCCGGCTCTGGGCCGCGTTGCCCGGCCGGGTGATCAGGCAATCCGGATACCGCACGGCGGACACAAAGACAGACACGGGGTAGATCGCCCGCATCCCGACAGGCCCGCTGCCGCCGACGACCACGACGGAGGCGATGTCGCTGTCCGGCCGGGGGCGGACGAAGAGGGTCGAAAGGTCCTCGCCGGGAAACGTCCGGTCGCCGACCCGGACCTGGCCGCGACGGACCTGAACGGGGCTCTCGGCCAGCAGGACCGTCCAGGCGCTATTCGTATCGGCATTCCCGTAGAGGATCACCGTCCGGTCGGGGAACCGGGAAGGCGAGAACACGACGTCCTGGACGATCTCGACCGAGCCGTTGCCGCGATACCAGAACGTCTCGGCGTCGAACCGAGCCTTGGCCAGGGCCCAGGCGTTCTCCTCGGGCGTGCCGCGAGTGCCGTAGACGAACAGGAATCGGTGCTTCAGCTCGTCCTTGACCGGCCCATACCGATGAGGGCCCTTCCTGGCCGGGCCCTGCTTCTCCGTCAGGAGCCACTCGCCGTCCTTCTTGGCGAACCAGAGGGACTTGGTGCCGGCCGGGTAGGAAATGGCGGCGAAGGTCTGTCCGTCGAGTTCCACGTCGATCGGCTCCTGGGCGGCCAGACACCCCACGTCAAGCCGGAGAACGTCGACATTCTCGGTCGTGCCCTTGAATCGCCGCTTGTTGGGCCAGGCGCTCACATCCGCCTTGCTGAGATCCTGATCGTGCGTCTGCGCTTCGATCGCCAGCCAGTGGCATCGGCTCGACACGCCGGGGTTGGCGGTGACGAATTCGACCCGGCGAATCGCCGAGTCGGGCGGCAGCGCATGGCGTGCGAACAGATCGAACATCTCCGGCCAGTCCACGCAGGCGGTCCCGCCGTCGTCGGCCTCGCCGCCCCACCAATGCCCCATGCCCGGCTCTTCGTGGAAGATCCAATCGTGGTGGAACTTCTCAAGGACCTCGGCCATCGTCCTGGCCTGCCCCGGCGGGACGTTGTCGTCGCTGCCGCCGTGGAGAATGTAGACCGCGTGCTGCTTGAGATTCGCCGACAGGGCCGCCGTGTCGCCGCCCTTGCGACAGCGGGCCAGCAGGGCCCCCATCGACGAATCGTCGGCGCTCTCGCCCCGCCGGCCGCCATAGCTGGAACGCGACGGCCATCCGGCGCTGGGCGCTACCGCCGCGAAGCGATCGGGATAGGTGACGCCCAGATGCCAGGCGCCATGGCCGCCCATGGAGTGGCCGGTGAGATAGACGCGAGACGGATCGTATTTCAGCGTGTGTTGGGCGATCGAGAGCACCTCCATGGCGTCCATCCGCCCGAAATCCTCCCAGTCGTACCCGTAGGGCCGGCGGTTCGTCGGCGCGACGATGTGGAACCAGCTCTTAGGGCCGTAAGCGCCGGCCTGGCCCTGGGCCTCGACCCCGGCCCCGTGGCAGGACAGGACGATCGCCGGCGCCGGATCGTCCGGGCCGGCGGCCGTGGCGGGCCGCAAACCGAAGTATTGGACGCTGCCGTCGATGTCGCTGACGAAAGTGACCTTGCGGTGCCGGGTCGGCCCGACGACCTCCAGGCTCAGCGGCAGACTGTGGCACAAGGCGCCGTCGGCCTTTCGCAGCTCGAGCGTCGCCTCGATCTTGCCCTCCGCCGCCGGCGCTTCGGCGCGGATCGCAAATCCCACCTTGCGTACGGTCAGAGGGATGATCGTCGGCACGGGCGAAGTTCCGCCGATCAGGCCGGGGCCGCGAAGAGACAGAGTGAATCCCGTCGCAGGCTGGGGCGTCGCGTTGACGACCACCGCGGCCCCCCACGAATCCAGCGGCTGGCCGACGACCAAATCGGGCAACGTCAGATCCTGCCCATGAAGAGAAACCGGCGACGGCGGCGGATAGAAACGGACCTTGAACGCCCCGCGTCCGGCACGGAAAAACAAGCGGTTGGTCCCCTCGTGCAGGAGCACCGGAAGGTGCACGAAGCCAGTGCCGTAGATGTCCGTCCCGCGGGGTTCGCCGTTGACGTAGGTCTCGCCCTGGCCGGAGGCGTTGAGAATCAGAATCTGAGGCTTCTCCGAGTCGACGGGCACGTACAACCAGGAGCCGCGTTCCTCGACGACGCCTTCGGAGTTGAACGCGACGGATTTCCACACCCAGCGATCGGCTCCCTCGAGGCTCTGCCCGTCCTTCGGCTCGAACCGGGCAAGGGTGCCGTCCACAACCTTGCCGCTGAGCGGATCGGCCGCACCGGGAGGGCCGAACCCCCGCCGGCCGCCTCCGCCCGGCTCGCCGCGGGTCGTCAGAAGCAGGCCGGACTGAGGGGATGCCGATCCCCCGCCCGCTGCGGACTCCTGGGCAAGGGCCCCGCAGGCCACGCAAAGCAAAGTGACGAAATTGCACCAAACAAGGGTCTTCTTCTGCATCGTCGTCGTTCTCCTGTGACAATCGTCCGTGTACCTCAGGCCGCCCGAGGATTGTACCGGAGGACGCGCCACGGTAGAAGCACGAATCTGCGAAGGCCAAGTCCCGATTCCCCTGCGGTAGCCCAGGACCGCGACAATCGGAACTGGGCATTGCAGACCCCACCTGCCATCTGGTACAATAGTGGCCTGAGGAGATGTCGGCCCCGTGGGCTGGGGTAGGTGGAATCCAGTCTGGCGGGCGGGCGATGAATTGCATGTCGAATCGGAGGTATTGGTGGTTTGAGGTGGGTTCAGCCAGAGGACGGAAAGGGGCGAGTGCGACAGATTCGTTCGGCTCTCCAATTCCACCGAGAAGGTCGTTCTCTGGGGAAAGGAGGCAGACGGACGAATCCCCCGAGGCAGTGTGTGTAGGACCGGACGGCGAGTGTCGCTTGATCCGCGTCAGGTCCGGACGGCTCGCCAGCAGCGGCTGTAAGGACCGCGAAGAGCAACGATTCTGAAGGAGGACTATCATGGCGAAGAGAATCTCTGGTGCGATCGGACTATTTCTGGTTCTGGGCCTGACGACTGCGGCATGGGCCGATTTGGTCGGGCACTGGAAACTCGATGAAGGCAGCGGGACCACGACCAAGGACGCCTCGGGAAATGGCAACAACGGCACGATCGAGGGCGCCGTATGGGTGGAGGGCATACTGGGTCGCGCCCTGCAATTCACCGGCGACGACCGCGTCAACTGCGGAGAGGCGACCAACCTGGGCCTGACCCAGGCGTTGAGCATCGCGCTGTGGGTGAACCCGGCGGATTTCACGGGCGACCGCGCCTTCACCGGGCGTTCGGCCGCCAACGTGGGATACGCATTCAAGACCAACAGCACACATCTGCGGTTCACCACTCCCGGCGTGCGAGACCACGACGGCGCCAACTCGATCCTGCAGTTGAACACCTGGCAGCATGTGGCGGTCACTTTCGCGCCGGGCCAGACGACCGGTTGCGTGTTCTACATCAACGGCGTCGCGACGAATACCCTTGCGGCCAGCGCCCTGGTCGCCGGCGCCGGGCCGTATGAAATCGGCCACAACCACTGGGGTCAGTGGTGCGTCGGCATGATCGACGATGTCCGGGTGTACAACCACGTTCTGACCGCACAGGAAGTGGTCGACGCCATGAACGGATCGGGCCCCGAACTGGCGAGCGAGCCCGCCCCCGAGGATGAGGCGACGGACGTGCCCGCCGACTCCGTGCTGACGTGGACGCCCGGAGAACTGGCCGCGACGCATGACGTGTACCTCGGCACTTCCTTTGCCGATGTCAACGACGCCAGCAGGACCAATCCTGGCAGCGTCCTCGTCAGCCAAGATCAGGCGGACGCTCTGTACGATCCGGACGGGCTGCTCGCGTACGGCCAAACCTACTACTGGCGAATCGACGAGGTCAACGCGGCCCCCGACAACACCATCTTCAAGGGCTTGGTCTGGTCGTTCACCGCTGAGCCGTTCTCCTATCCGGTCCAACCCATAGCGGCCACCGCCTCCTCCTCCGGCACGAACATGGGTCCCGAGAAGACGATCAACGGAGTGGGCCTCAACGCCAACGACGAACACAGCGTCGAGGCCACGCAAATGTGGACCAGCGGCAACGTGCAGCCCCGCTGGATCCAGTACGAGTTCGACAAGGCGTACAAGCTCGACAAAATGCTGGTCTGGAATTCCAACCAGGTGATTGAGGCCTTCCTGGGCTTCGGAGCCAGGAGCGTCACGGTCGAGTACTCCGCCGACGGCGCGACCTGGACGACGCTGGAGGGCGTTCCGGAATTCGCCCGCGCGCCGGGTTCCCCCGACTACAAGGCCAATACCACCGTCGACTTCGGCGGCGCCGCGGCCAAGTTCGTCAAGCTGACGCTCAACACCAACTGGGGCGGGATCACGCAACAGGCCGGCCTGGCCGAAGTCCGCTTCTTCGCCATTCCGGTCCAGGCCCGCGAGCCGCAGCCGGCGGATGCCGCGACGGGCGTGGCCCTGACCGCCTCGATGAACTGGCGGCCGGGTCGCGAAGCCACTTCCCACAAGGTCTACTTCGGCGCCGACCAGGCCGCCGTGGCCGATGGCTCGGCGCCTGTCGCGACGGTCGCCGACCACAGCTACACGCCCGCCGCGATGAACCTGGGCGCCACCTACTACTGGAGAGTGGACGAGGTGGGCGACAAAGGCACGTATGAAGGCGAGATCTGGAGCTTCACCGTCCAGGATTTCCTGGTCGTCGACGACATGGAGAGCTACACCGACGACGAAGGCAGTCGCATCTACGAAGCCTGGGTCGATGGCGTGACCACCGGCAAGAGCGGCTCGCAGGTCGGTTACATGCAGGCCCCGTTCGCCGAACGGACGATCGTTCGCGGCACCGGTCAGTCTATGCCCATCACCTACGACAACACGGGCATGGCGAACTCCGAGGCCACGCTCGACCTGAACGCGAACTGGACGACCAACGGCATCAAGAGCTTGTCTCTGTACTTCCGCGGCGCCGCGGGCAACAAGGGGCAACTGTATCTCAAGATCAACAACGTCAAGGTCCCCTATGACGGCCCGGCGGGCGACATCGCGACGCTCCAGTGGCTGCCGTGGAACGTCGATCTGTCCAAGGTCGCCACGAACCTGGCGAAGATCACCTCGCTGACCATCGGCGTCGAGGGCGCCGGCGCCGCCGGCCTGCTGTACATCGACGACATCCGCCTGTACCCGAAGGCCCCCGAGTTCGTCGTGCCCGCCCAGCCGGCGGCGACCGGACTGGTGGCCCAGTACACATTTGAGGGCAATCTCCGGGATTCGATCGGCTCCAATCACGGCGCCGCCTTGGGCGACGCCAAGACCATCGGCAATCCCGCTCGCGGGCAGGTTCTGTCCGTGGACGGCAGCGGCGACCTGGTGGAAGTCCCGTATAACGCGGCGCTCAATCCTGAGGCCTTCACCGTGTCCTGCTGGGCCTATCCGGATTCGGCCGGGGCGAACTATCGCTCGCCGGTTTCCTCACGCGACGAGCCCCCGCAGAGCGGCTACATCCTCTACGTGGACCCGAGCAACGTGTGGCAATTCTGGATCGGCACCGGCGCCGCCTGGAACGGCACGGCCGGCCCCGCGGCGCAGTTGGACGAATGGTCGCACGTGACCGCCACCTACGCCGGCACTGAGAAGAGGCTCTACATCAACGGCCGCCTGGCCGGGCAAGGCACCGGCGTGCTGATTCCGAACAAGCAGCGGCCGTTGCGGATCGGCGCGGGACGCAATGAGTTGGCCCCGGACTACTTCTTCCAGGGCATGATCGACGACGTCCGGATCTACAATCGGGCTCTGTCGGCGGAGGAAGCGGCCGGATTGGCCGGCGTGACCACGCCGCTGCACAAGCCGTTCTAAGGCGAGGGCAGAGTAGCGCAAGGGCCG
>JAAYVJ010000023.1 GCA_012517265.1 Planctomycetota bacterium
ATCAGCGAGAACAGCATCACGCAGAACCCCACCAACGGCGTGTAGTGGGCCTGGAGCTTCTCCCGCAACACGTCGGCGTTGTTGCCCGAGCCCGCCGCGTAGACGATGCTCAGTTGCGACACGAACACCTCTTTGGCGGCCGTGGCGCCGATCAGCGCGGTGCCGATCCGCCAGTCAAATCCTAGCGGCCGGATCACGGGCTCGACAAACCGCCCCACGCGCCCGATCACGGAGTTCTCCAATGTGACTTGTTGAGCCTGTTCTTCACTGAGCCCCGCCAATCGCTCGGGAGCGGGCTTCGGGAAGCTGGCCAACACCCACAGGACGACGGAGATCCCCAGGATGACGGTGCCCGCCTTCTTGAGGAACATCCAGCCCCGCTGCCACATGTGAATCACGACCGATCGGGGCGTGGGCATGCGGTACGGCGGCAACTCCATCACGAACGGCATGGTCTCGCCCTGGAAGATCGTCAGGCGAAGCGCCTTGGCGCAAATCACTGCCAGGAGGATGCCGATGAGGTAGACCAGCCACATCACGGGGCCCCGCCAAGCGGGAGCAAAAAAGGCCGGGATGATGAGCGAGTAGATCGTCAGCCTCGCCCCGCAGCTCATCAGCGGGATGACCATGATCGTGGTCAGACGATTCCGCTGGTTCTCCAGAATCCGCGTGGCCATGATGGCGGGTACGGAGCAGCCGAAGCCGATCAGCATCGGAATGAAGCTCTTGCCGTGCAGACCGATCCTGTGCATGATCCGGTCCATCACGAACGCGGCCCGGGCCATGTACCCCGTGTCCTCCAGCATCGCAATGGCCAGGAACAGCAGCAGGATGTTGGGCAGAAACACCACAACGCCCCCGACGCCGGCGATGACGCCGTCCACGAGCAAGGAACGCAGCCAATGATCGCTGCCGGCGGGCCACAACCCCGACACAGCGCCTCCGAGCCGGTTGAAACACCATTCCAGCCCCTGCATCGGGAACTCGCCCAAGGTGAACGTCAACCAGAAGACCGCGTACATCAGCAGAAGAAAGATCGGCAGACCGAGCACTCGGTTGGTCACAATCGCATCGATCACGTCGCTGGCGTCGTGCCGCCGCTCAACCGTGTTCTTGATCGTCTCCTGGCAGGCCCCCGAGATGAACCCGTAGCGACGATCGGCCAGGACGATCTCCGGCTCGTCGCGGAAGATGCCCCGCAGATGGGCGACGCTGCGAGCCGCCGCTTCCAGAACCTCCTTGTCCCGCACCTTGGCCAGAATCTCGTCGTCCTGTTCGATCAGCTTGAGGGCCAGCCAGCGAGCGCCATATCTGTCTGCCAGCTCCTTCTCCCGCGTTCGCACGACCGCCTCGACGCGCGCAAGTTCCTCTTCGATCTCGCCGCCATAGTGGAGGCCGTGCGTCCGAGGCTTCCTGCCCTGGCGCGCAGTCTCGACGATCGCGTCGAGCAGCGCGGCCCGACCCTCGCCCTTGCTGCCCACCGTCGGGACGATCCGCGCCTCCAGCAGGCGAGACAACTGTTCGAGATCGAACACCAGACCCCGCCGCTTGGCCAGGTCGCTCATGTTGAAGGCGAAGACCAGGGGCACGCTCATCTCGATCAATTGCGTGCCCAGATACAGGTTGCGTTCGATGTTCGATGCGTCCACGACGTCGACCACGACGTCCGGCCGATCGTCCAGGACGAACCGACGGGTAATGATCTCCTCCTCGGAGTAGGCGGTCAGGCTGTACGTGCCGGGCAGGTCGACGAACAGGATCTCCTGCCCCTTGTGGACACACACGCCTTCCTTCTTCTCTACCGTGACGCCGGGGTAGTTGCCCACGTGCTGGTGCGAGCCCGTGATCAGGTTGAATAGACTGCTCTTGCCGCTGTTGGGGTTCCCCACCAGGGCCACGACGATCTGCCTCATACGCCAACGAATCCCACGATCAAACCATAAGTTAGCCACGCCGAACTTTGGAGAGAAAAAAAACTCCCCTTTCCCTGCCGGGGCGACCTATTGAACGAACACCTTTTGTGCCACTCCCCTGCCCAGGACCATCTTGATATCCTTGATGACGATGACAAACGGACCGGGATGACCGTTGCTGACCACCCGAATCTGGGCATCAGGGACAAATCCCATGGACGCCAGACGGCTGTTCAGACCCCGTCCGGCCCGCACGCGAACCAGGCGGACCGTATCCCCTGTTTTGACGGTCGACAGAGGTCTGACTTGGCTCTTCTCCACCACGGCTTCACCCATCACTGCACCTGTCCTCTCGTACGTTTGACCGAACGCCTGCCGTGAAAAAGCCGAAACTCCCCGGCCAGGTCACACCCATCCTGGCTGCGAGCCGCGACGTAATCCACGAAGCTGAGCAATCGACCGATAATCTCGGCCCCCAACGCATGCTCAGCCTGACAGGCGGCCCGCTGGGCCGTCTCTTTCTCCACGCCCAGCACATCTACGAAGAACGACGTGAGGATATCGTGCTTTCGCGCCACCTCACGTGCCACGGCCCGCCCCTGGGAAGTCAGAGTAACGCAGCCGTACCGTTCGTAATTCGCAAGCCCTTTGCTGCGAAGAAGTTGCAGAGCTCCCGTGACTGAGGATTTCGCCACGCCGAGCACCGTGGCGATGTCCTTGCTCCTCGCCTGGCCGGCGTCGTCGGCCAAGTTGAAGATCGCCTCCAGGTAATCCTCCAGAGAGGCGCTGAGTTTCTCTGTCTTGGCGCTGGTCATATGGATCCCACTGCAACGTTGTCTTCCAAGTATAGTTAGGTACAACTAACTTTGTCAAGCACTTTCTCGCCTTTCTGTCAGCCCCCCCTCGCCCACACGGGCCCGATCCCCCCGCCAGCCAGTGGACAAAAATGAAAAAAACACTTGTCGGCGGCCTGCACCCGCACTACAATACCGGGACGCTTCGGGGCGTGGCGCAGTTTGGCTAGCGCGCTTGCATGGGGTGCAAGAGGTCGGTGGTTCAAGTCCACTCGCCCCGATTGG
>JAAYVJ010000241.1 GCA_012517265.1 Planctomycetota bacterium
GTGGACGGGACAATGCCCCTTGACCTCTTTGACGGTGATGACCAGATCCATGTTTTGGGCTCCTCAAATCGGGTTCGGTTTCCCTCTACTATGTGCCGGCGGGCGGATTGTTCAAGAGAAGACAATTCAAAAAGTCCGCGTGGGCGCGATGAGCGACATGCGATTGTCCCGATCCGCATCCTGCGAATCATCGACACCGAGAAGCAAACCCGCTATGATGTCGGACCAGAAAGGAGACAGGCATGGCAGGTGAGTTGGTTGGAGTCATCGGCGGCACGGGTCTGGGCGACGCGCTGGCCGCACAGCTGTCGGGGACGGAGCTTCGGGAGATCGACACGCCGTTCGGCAAGCCGAGCGGGCCGATCCTGGTGGGCACGCTGGGCAATCGTCGGATCGCCTTCGTGAACCGTCACGGGCCGGGACACAGGCTTTCCCCCAGCCAGGTCCCCTACGCTGCGAACATCTTCGCGCTCAAGTCCCTCGGGGTCCATTCAATCATCGCCAGCGGGGCCGTCGGTTCGTTACAGGAGAAGATCGCCCCCGGCAACCTCGTCCTGGTCGATCAGTTCATCGACAAGACGTTCCGTCGCAAGAGCACGTTCTTCGACGGGTTCGGCGCCGTCCATTGCGAGCTGGCCCGCCCGATCTGCGCGAAGCTCAAGGAGGCGCTGGTCCACGCCGCGACGACGCTGAACGTCACGACCCACCCGGAGGGCACGTACATCTGCATGGAGGGCCCCCAGTTCTCGACGCGGGCGGAGTCGCTCATGCATCGCCACTGGGGCGGCGACCTGATCGGAATGACCGCGATGCCCGAGGCGAAGCTCGCACGCGAGGCCCAGATGTGCTACGCCCTGATCGCGCTGGCCAGCGACTACGACTGCTGGCGACCCCACGAGAAAGACAAAGCGAAGGAGACGCTTCTCACGGAGATTCTGTCCAACCTCAAGACCGCCACGAACAACTGCCTGGCCCTGATCCAGGCCCTGCTGGCCGGCGACACCCCGCTCGTGCACGAGGACTGCCCCTGCCGCAAGAGTCTGGAGTTGGCGGTCTGGACGGATCCGAAGGCCATCATGCCCGAGGAGAGACAGCGGCTGGCGGTTCTGTTCGAGTGACGCATCGAATTCGAAAGGGCCGCGCAATGACGAGCAGAATCCCCGTCGGTTTCGTCGCGATTGTCCCATTGTTCTGCGCGGGATGCCGCCAGGCGCAGCATCATGAGCGGCCCAATGAGAAGCAAGCCCGACTTTAGGCCCGCATTGAGGCGATGCAAGGAGATCGACAAGGGGATCGCCGAGCGGGTCGGCAGTCTGACGGCCGCGGTCATGGACGACAGCGCCAGACTCCGCAGAGAAGTCGAGCAACTCAAGAAGCAGAGCGAGTCCAACAACAAAGGCCCTGTCCCATGAGTCCTGTCGGTCCGATTCGTCCTGCGGGATTCATGGGACCAATAGGGCACCCCGTGTTCCGTCCTCTCGTAACCGTCCGGCGAAGGACATCTGTTCGGTTGTTGCGGGAGCGGGATAATGCTGCCATGCGATGCAAAGGAGTCGATCAATGGCAGCAGACAGACCGCAGGGAGGACGGACCGAGTAGGGCCGGCCGGAAGAGGGGTTGCGGGCGAACGTGGTGTTCGACTACACCAGCGGCCACAGCCGGGAAGGTCCGGTGCGGTTCCTGGGGGACTACGGAGGTTGGGTGCAGGCCGATGCCTAAAAGGGCTACGATGCGATCTTCGCCAGGGGCCGCGCGAGGGAGGCGGGCTGCTGGGCCCACACCCGCCGCAAGTTCTTCGACGCTCAGACCAGCGATCCGGCCCGATCGGCCGCAAGAGCTGGCTGTTCGTCGGCCACGACCACGGCGGCCGCCGGGCGGCGGTCCTCTACAGCCTGGCGGCCAGTTGCAAGTTCTGCGGGATCGATCCGTCCGCCTGCCTTCGTGACGTCCCGACCCGGATGAATGTCTACGCGACGAAGGAATCCACGCTGGAGCCCGGGGCGTTGACGATCCAGACTGTTTTGATAGGGGAACAGGAGGGGCGGTGGCCGGCGTAACCTTGTCCCTTCTTCGAGCGTAACAGTACATGGCGGTCCGAGTTCAGGATTGTCGGTTCAACGGATGTGGTTTGTGCTTGGGAGATCGTGGGATGGGCGGA
>JAAYVJ010000242.1 GCA_012517265.1 Planctomycetota bacterium
ACCGCGACATCTCGCGGCAGAAACTCATTGAGCCCCAAGGCCAAGTGCTCCACGGGTATCGGGTGCGTCGTCTTGATCAGGCCCACCTGCCCATTGGCATGGACACCGGCATCGGTCCGACTGGCCCCCACCACCCGGGTCGGCGATCGCAATAACGCGGTCGCGGCCTCGCACAGCACGCTCTGGACCGTCCGAAAGCCCGGCTGGATCTGCCAACCGTGATACTCCGTGCCGTCGTAGGCGATTGTCAGTTTGATCTTGCGACCGGGAAACATGGGGGCAAAGACTATCAGAATTCCCCCGCCGGCCCAAGCAGAAAAGACGGCCGACGCAGCCGCATCGGCTTTCGGACGCTCACCAGAGGAAAGGGCTGCGGCCGTAGGGACCCGCAGCCCTCGAATCGCATGACCGACGCCGAGACTACAGCACTCTGCGTCTGCGCAGCAGACCGACAACGCCCGTCCCGAGGCTCGCGAGCAAAATGGCGGCAGGAGCAGGGATCACCGGTCTCTCGGTCCCCGTAATTCGTCCCCAGAGGAGAGTCGTGTTGCTGGCGTTCTCCCCTGAAATGAACTGATTCACAATGCTGCCCGGGGTGGGACCGAATCCCAGGATATCCAGGGTGTAGTCCCACGACCCGCTGCTAAAGGGGAAACTGGGCAGCGACCCAGGGAAGGAGATGGTGTCTGGCACGCCGCCGGGGGTATCGCCGTTGGGAGTCTCAAGGACGTGGATCGTGACGGAGAAATTCCTGTTCAAACCCGCCGGGTCGGTGAAGGCCATATCGAGCCGCAGGTCGGCGTCCGTCACATTGGTTCCAATGTCGATGGGCCAGTTGAAGTGCTCCAATTCGCCGATCTGGAACGCTTCGGCCAGACCGAAGTTGACTGTCGCACCCCCGCCTGCGGCCCCAGTGAATCCCAGGCCGCTCTGCTTGCCGACCGTGCCGGGGTTAGTCAGCGTTCCCCAGCGAATCTGATCCTGCAACTGGTTGCCATATCCAGGGTTGGCTACGCCGCTGGGCGTATTGACGTTGGCTCCTCCCACCCAACCGGTCCAAGTGCCGTCCACGTTGGACAGGACGAAGGCGTTCGCGGTGCCGGCGAGCGCCAGGAGCGAGATGAGAATTCTGATTGTCCCTACACGCTTCATGGAGTTCCTCCTTGAAAAATAGGAAAGGTCAATCCTTCAAGCAACTGCTGTTTTGCAATCCCTCCTCTGTCCACGCGAGTCAGATAGTCACCTCAGAAAACCAACAGCGACCTCACCATGGGATGGATACAACACCCAACCCCACCGCAGGCGGCACCCGCCCCGCCCTTGTTGTCAGCCAGCGACAATTCTCCGTCTTCGTATGCGACACTCTTAGCCGCATATTCCGGCTGTTGTCAATAAGGTATAGCCTTATTTGCGACAACAGTTCATCTCTCTGCTCTCCTGAAGGACATTATCTCGCCGGACCGGGTCGTCTATTTCGATGATACGAGAGCCTCGGAGGGACAAGATAACAGCGATGAATAGATTTCTATGACGCGACCTCGCGACTCCGTCGCCACAGAACGTCCCATGTGCCGGACCGGACCAATCCGTCCGCCAGAAGGTCTCACTTGTAACAGTCTTGCTGATACATTCGACCCGCTCGATCGATCGGTGAGGCGTCTGCGAGGCGTCCCCGACCCGCAATCGCGGTTGACCCCCCCCCCCGATTGCGTTACCATGCAGGGTACGCGGTGATAGCTTTTTGGGCCCCGAACCACTGAAGGGAAGACACCATGGGTTGGTATGGCATCTTTATGATCGTCGGCATCGTCGTCGTGGGCGGCGGGTGGCTGGCGTATTGGCTCTGGAACCGCAAGCTCGACCGGGAGGAGGCGACGCAGCCGAAGCAGTATTCGGAACAACGCAAGAAGACCAGTTCCGAGGTTTCCGATTGGGCGAAGAAGATGGCCGAGTTCAAAGGCCCGCCCAAGCGGCCGGCAAGCGACCAGAAACCTCCGAACGAGTGACCGGGGAATCCCGGCCGGGCGTTGATCTCTTCCGTCGAACGCGTCCTCAAATGTCCCATCGAACCGGCAGCGACCCCATCCTGAAAGGAAGAACATGGCAGGCCAGTTCATGACAGAAGACTTTCTGCTCCAGACCAAGACCGCCCGGGCGCTCTACCACGACCACGCGGCCCCAATGCCCATCTACGACTACCATTGCCACCTCCCGGCCCATCTGATCGCGGCCGATCATCGTTTCGACAATCTGTCCCAGGCATGGCTCCAGGGCGACCACTACAAATGGCGGGCCATGCGAACCAACGGTGTGCCGGAGAAGTTCGTCACCGGCGACGCCTCGGATTGGGAGAAGTTCGAGAAGTGGGCCGCAACTGTCCCAGCCTGCCTGGGCAATCCGCTTTACCACTGGACGCACCTGGAACTTCGCCGACCTTTCGGCATCACCGGCCGGCTGCTCGGCCCCGACACCGCGCGCGACATCTACGATGAATGCAGCGAGATGCTTCGCTCGCCGCAGTTCAGCGTCCGCAACATCATGCGGAAGATGAACGTTCGCCTGGTCTGCACGACCGAAGGTCCGCTTGACACCCTGGATCATCACCGCAAGATCCGCCGGGACGGCTTCGAGGTCAAGGTCCATACCGCCTGGCGTCCCGATCAGGCCATGGCCGCCGAGGACCCGGCCAAGCTCAATGTCTTCATCGACAAGCTCGAAGAACTGTGCGATGTCGAGATTGGCGACTTTGCCGCTTTCATCGAGGCTCTCCGCGAGCGACACAGCTACTTCCACGACCACGGCTGCCGGCTCTCCGACCACGGGTTGGACACCGCCTACGCCGAAGATTACACCGACGGGCAGATCAAGGCGATCTTCGAAAAGATCCGCACCGGCGGCTCGCTGAGCCCCCGCGAGGTTCTGCAATTCAAGTCCGCGATGATGGTCGAGTTCGCCCTGATGGACGCTGAACGAGGCTGGGTCCAGCAACTCCACATCGGCGCGATGCGGAACAACAACACCCGGCTGTTCAAGCTGCTCGGGCCGGACGTCGGCTGCGACTCGATCGGCGACCTGGAAGTCGCCCGCCCGCTGGCCAGGTTCCTGGACCGCCTCGACGCCCAGGGCCGCCTGCCCAAGACGATCCTGTACAATCTCAACCCGCGCGACAACGCGCTGTTCGCGACGATGATCGGCAATTTCCAGGACGGCTCCGTCCCCGGCAAACTCCAGTACGGCTCCGGCTGGTGGTTCCTCGATCAGAAGGACGGCATGGAGGACCAGATGCGAACCCTGGCCGACATGGGGCTGCTCGCCCGGTTCGTCGGCATGTTGACGGACTCCCGCAGCTTCCTGTCGTACCCGCGGCACGAGTACTTCCGCCGGGTCCTGTGCAACCTGCTGGGCAACGACGTCGAGGCGGGTCTGCTGCCCAACGACCTGCCCCTGCTGGGCAAAATGGTCGAGGACATCTGCTTCAACAACGCCAAGGCCTATTTCCCGATGGAGTGTGCTTGACCGTAGCACGGGCACCCTGCCCGTGGGTGGGGCTTCCGTGGCGAGGGCATCTTGCCCTTGGTCTTCGTGTCGCAGGCATTCTGCCCGGGCATATGGAGAGCCATGTATCCTCCGGGTGACAGCCTCAAGCCCAAGTCCTGCCTGCAATCACCCTCGCGTAGGCGTGGGTTGGCGACGGTCTTCATCGCAGAGGCAACCCCGGGCGCCGGGACGGATGATTGCTGCCGCACAGGGGCGTCAGTGCCATGATGCGTTCCGCACACCCAGTGCCCAGACGTTGATTGGGCCAGCCAGTCCGGCACAACGGTCGCGGTCCGGTTGGGGTCACAGTCCGGGCCGTCTTCTACACGAACTCCGTACGTCAGAACCGTCCTCCATAGGCCCTGTGGCCGCGAAGAAAACTTGAGACCGCAGCCGTCAGCCTGTAGAATCCAACCAAGGTCCTGCTCGACGTTCCGGAGATGAGAATATGCTGGCGAGGTTACACAGCGTGACCCTTGAGGGAATCGAGGGCATTATCTGCGAGGTTGAGGTCGATGTCGCTCGCGGCGGCTTGGAGAAGTCCATGATCGTGGGTTTGCCCGATGCTGCGGTCAAGGAGAGCATCGAGCGGGTCCGCAGTGCCATTGTCAACTGCGGGTATCGGTATCCGAAGACCCAGTCGCTCATCAATCTTGCTCCGGCGGACGTGAAGAAAGCCGGACCCGCCTTCGATCTTCCTATCGCCCTGGGCATGCTCATCGGAGAAGGCGCTCTGGCCGGACCTGCTCTCAAGGAATACGTGATCGTCGGCGAGTTGGCCTTGGATGGTCGGGTCCGGCCCGTCAATGGCGTGCTGAGCATGGCGATGACAGCGGCGGCCCATGGCTTCACCCGGATGATCGTGCCGTTAGAGAACGCCCAAGAGGCCGCCGTGGTGCAGGAGATTGAGGTCTTCGGCGTCGGGTCGTTGTCGCAGGCAGTCGGTTTCCTCTCCGGCCAACTCCTGCTCGACACGACCGTAACGGACATCGACGGACTGTTCGGCGTCGCCTCCCAGTACGCAGTCGATTTTGCCGATGTCAAAGGTCAGGAAAGCGTCAAACGAGCGATGACAATCGCGGCGGCAGGTTCCCACAATATAATGATGATTGGGCCACCTGGTGCGGGTAAGACGATGCTCGCCCAAAGACTGGCGACGATTCTCCCGCCCCTGAGCCTCGAAGAATCGTTGGAGACGACTCGCATCTACTCGGTCGTCGGCCTGTTGAAGAAGGATCAGGCATTGCTCGCAACCCGCCCGGTACGCGCTCCCCATCATTCTGCCAGTGGCCCGGCCCTGATCGGCGGCGGGTCTTCCCCCCGACCTGGCGAGCTTTCTCTCGCCCATTTCGGAATTCTGTTTCTGGACGAGTTTGTCGAGTTCCCCAGACACGTGCTCGAGATGATCCGCCAGCCGCTGGAGGACGGCTTTGTCATCGTCTCGCGGGCCAAGAGGACCATCCAGTTCCCGGCCCAGTTCATGCTCGTCGCGGCGATGAATCCCTGTCCTTGTGGCTACTTCGGCAGCAACATGAGGGCCTGCAAGTGCTCGCCCGGCCAGATCGCCAAGTACGTAGCCAAGGTGTCGGGGCCGCTTGTGGATCGAATCGACATCCATATCGACGTGCCGGCGGTTGCCTTCAGCAAGCTGCGTTCCAAAGCCCAACAGATCAACTCGGAATCGCTGCGGGCCAGCGTAGTGTCGGCACGTGCGATCCAGACCCGGCGGTTCGGCAATGGCAAGGTGATGACTAACGCCCATATGACCCACCAGCAGCTTGAGAAATGCTGCAAGCTCGACGCCGCCGGGGAACTGATGCTCAAGGAAGCCATGATGGAACTCGGACTCAGCGCCCGTGCTCATGACAAGATCTGCAAGGTGGCACGGACGATTGCCGATCTTGAGGGCAGTGAGGACATTCGTTCTGAGCATCTCGCCGAAGCCATAGGTTATCGGAAGCTCGACAGAAAGCTCTGAATCCCCGATCTTTCGCACTGTTTTGTG
>JAAYVJ010000243.1 GCA_012517265.1 Planctomycetota bacterium
ACGTGCCGGGGCACAACAGTAAACGCGGCGACCGCCGCCGCGGCGCCCACGAAATCACGACGAGACAGCTTGCTGTCCTGTCCCTGCCTTGCGATCTTCTTGTCCATGTCCGTTGGTCCTCAAAAGAGACGTTGACGTAATCCGCCAATCAGGCGACGGCCGATCCGGCCGCCGGGTTTGCAGTCATTGCTGTTCCACGAGCCAGATGTTCCGGAACCGCACGGGATTGCCATGGTCCTGCAGGTAGATCCCGCCGGGCTCAGAGATCCGATCGTCCATCGCGCCGCCGGTCGGGCCGGGGAGCTTGCGGCGGTCGTGGATCGTGACGCCGTTGTGGACGACGGTGACGACCGCATCCTCGGTCTTGTTGCCGCTCGCGTCGAATCGCGGGGCCCGGAACGTGATGTCGTAGGTCTGCCACTGCAGAGGCGGCAGGCACATGTTCACCATGGGCGCCCCGACCTGGTAAATGCCGCCGCACTCGTTGTCCCGACCATCGAGCCCGTAACTGTCCAGCACCTGGATCTCGTACCGGCCCTGGAGGTACACGCCGCTGTTGCCGCGGCCCTGCCCCCGCGCCGCAGGCATGAAGGGCGTGCGAAACTCGACGTGCAACTGGAAATCCTTGAATCTGCCCTTCGTCACGATGTTGCCGCCTTTGACCTCCATCGCGCCGTCGACGATGGGCCACTTGACCTTGTCGGCGTCGGGATCGAAGACGCTGATCCACTTCCATTTCACATCCGGGCTGTCGGCCTTTTCCGGAGCGAACGCCACGTCGAAGATCGCTCCGGCCCCCTTGCCCGCCTCCTGATACGGTCCCGCCACCTGCCATTGGGTCAGGAATCCGTTGTTCTGTCGGAGGTACTCCCGGGAACCCTGGTCGGAACCGAATTTCGGCGAGATCTCATTGAGATTCTGCACTGGCGCGCCCCGGCCCACGAACCGGGCGATCGCGCCCCAGTCCCCGCCGCCGTTGGTCACTTTCAAAAGCAGCTCGTTGACGCCCTGCCGGAGTTCGACCGGAATCTTGTCCTCATCGACGGTGACCCCGCGGGCGGCGTTGTTCGCGTGAATCTGCTTGCCGTTGAGCCATACCTTGACGCCGTCGTCGGTGCCGACCTGCAGCGTGGCCTTCTGCGCCTGAGGCGACCAGATCCTGGCCCGCAGATACGCGGCGGCGTCCTGGACGTTGCCGACCGCCTCGATCAGGTTGACCACGCCCTTGACGACGCCGAAACTGGTCCACTTGTCAAAGTTGGTGCCGTCGAAGAGCACGATCGCGCCAGCCGGTGGCTTGGCCCCCAGCGTGGGCGACTGGCGAACGGTTTTCTCCAGCGTAAAGAGGCCCTTAACCTTCTCGCCGGCGTCGGTCTGGCCCTCGAAACGGCCGGCGATCTTGCCCCCTTCGAGAGTCGCCTCCATCGCGCCGTCGATCGGCGTGCTGTCCGGACTGAGCCGGCCGGAGAATGTCACTTTGCCGCCCAGGGCCTGCCCGTCGATCACGGCATACGGCTTCGTCGTGACGACGAGCCCCTCAAGGAACTTCGCCTGGTACTGACCGCCGCCGAGGGCGATCACCTGGGCTGCCATATCGCCGGAATTGTATCCATCGGTGACCTCCCAGCGGCCCTGGTAGTCGCCCATCAGGGGATCGGGGTCGGCCGCCCTCGCCGGCGTCGCACACACCAGACCTGCAAAACAGACGATTATCGGCGTCAAACATCCCGTGCGATTTCGGGCCGAGCCACAGCTTCTCATGACCGTCTCTCCGATTCCATTGCGTCAGGGTTCGACTCTCAAGCCTTCGAGCTTGCCGCCGTCGGGGGTACGAAGCCGTACGGCCATGGCCCACTGGCCTGCGTCCTGCGTCAGCTTCACGAGCAACACGTTGACGCCTTCCTTGAGCGTCACGTCGGCCTTGTCCTCTCCCGGCGTGACCGGGCGGACCGCGTTGTTCGCGTGCACAAGCTGGCCGTTGAGCCAGACCTTGACGCCGTCGTCGCTGCCCAGTTCAAGCCGAGCCTTCTGCTCCTTCGGCGAGACGACCTTCGTGCGGAAATACGCGACACGGTTGTCGCCGGCCAGGCCTTCGACCTTGTCGGGCCCGATCAACCACGGCTGGTCCGGCGTGGTCCCGATGGGCATCGGCCGCCACTGGGCCTGCTGGCCCTCCTGCTCCGGCGCGAACACGGCGTCGAACAGTTCGCTGGCCTTCACGTCCTTCGCGTAGGGACCGCTCACCTGCCAGACGACGATGTAGTCGTCGAATCGCTCGAGCATACCGATCAGGTCCTGCGCCTGCTGACGAAGCGCGTCCTGCTTGGTGACCTGGATCACCTTGGCCAGCACTTCCTTGGTGCGTTGCGGATCGCTGCCGTAGGTCCCCTGGGCGATCTGCACAGCGGCCGACTCGGCCTCCATGTGCAGGGCTAGGTCGTCCAGATACGCCGCGGCCATGTTCAGCGCCGCCACCGATCGGGCGGAAGCCAGGCCGGAAAGCACTCGCTTCTTTTCCTGCGCGTCGCCGGCCAGATCCATCGCCTTCTTGTACAGATCGATGGTCTCGTCGGGCGAGCGGTCGCTCTCCAGGCCGAGCAGACGCACGAGTCCGCGAAGGGCCAGGATCTTGTACCGGGCGTTCTCCGCGGTCTGCGCGACCTTGAGCAGATCGGGCACCGGCTCGGAGGTCGGCCAGTCGGATAGGGCGCGAATCGCGGCGTCCTGAATCTCCGCCTCGCGATTGCCCAGCGAGGTCCGCAGGATAGGCAGGGCGCTGCTGTCGCCGATGCGGCCGAGCACACGGAGCAGCGACGCCCGGTTGAGGCTGTCCTTCACGTTCGGCAGCACGGCCAGAACCGCCGCGGCCTGCCGGGTCTTGTCTTCGATCTTGTGCGCCACCGCCGCGATCGTCTTCTCCGCCTCGGCGCGGTCGGAATCGCTCTTGATCTCCAGCAGCAGGTTCACCATCGCGGGCAGGGTCTCAGGCGTGCCGACAATCTTCAGGACCTTGATGGCCTCGATGCGGACCTTGCGATCCTCGTCTTTCGCGGCGGCCAGCAACGCCTCGACGGAACCGGCGATGTTGCGCTCGCCGATCGCGGTGACCAGCTCGACTTTCACGTTTGTCGCAGCGGAAGGGAGATTCCGGAGAATCGCAGCGTCGACCTCGGGGCCCCGAAGTCGATACAGGCTTTCGCGGGCCGCCTTCTGCTCGGCGCCCTTGCTCGCCGCCGCCCGCTCGGCCAGCACCGGGACGCTCGACGCGTTGCCCAACTGGCCGATCGCGCGAAGCGACGCGATGCGAACGGATTCATCCTGCGATTTGCCCGCCTCCAACACGGCCGGCAGAGCCAGGACGTCCCCGCGGTCCGCCAGAGCCGAA
>JAAYVJ010000244.1 GCA_012517265.1 Planctomycetota bacterium
GTTGCGGCGGTCATCGCGGTTGTCTGGTTACAGCCTGCGCGAGCTGAGCAATCGCCACAGATCACGATCGATGCCAACAACATTTGGATGCACGTGGGCAAGTCGCCTGTACTTCAATATCGTTATGGCGACGTCCCGTTCAAGCCGTATGTCAAGGAACTCTACACGCCGGACGGTTTGAACGTCCTGCTCGATGCGCCGGCGGACCATCTGCACCATCACGGGCTGATGTTCGCCGTGGCTGTCGACGGCCTGAACTTCTGGGAGGAGGCTCCGACCGCCGGACACCAGGGCAGAGGCTCGTCTCCCTTGACGTCGATCGCTCGGCATGGAGGAGGTCCCAGTGCGGGTTTTATGGTGGGGATTCCATGGGTGGATTCCACCGGCGCCAAGCGGGCACTGAGCGAAATGCGAACGATTGAGGTCTGTGGGCTCGACAAACTGGGAGCGACCGCTGTGGCTTGGGACAGCAACTTGGGTATTGGCAAAGGCCAGCAGTCGGTGACTCTCTCCGGATCGCATTACTTCGGCTTGGGCATGAGGTTCGTGCACGCGATGGATGCGGGCGAGTTCTTCAACGCCGACGGCAAAGAAGGGACGATCTTCCGCGGCGAGGAGCGTCTCGTCCGGTCGGATTGGTGCGCGTACACAGCGGCGATCGACGGCAAGCCGGTGACGGTTGCCATGTTCGGATGTCCCGCGAATCCTCGCGGCCAGACGGTGTGGTTCACGATGGCTAAGCCTTTCGCTTATCTGTCGGCGACGCTGAATCTGCACGAGGAGCCCCTCGTGGTTTCCTCAGGCAAGCCGATCTCGCTGCGTTATGCAGTGGTCGCCTGGGATGGCAGGGTGGACGCGACGAAAGTCGGCTCCGCCTATCGATGGTTCGTAGACGAGTACTGGCGATCCTCAACGTCTGTGGAAGGAGTGGATTTTAATGACACGAGCAAGTGAGTTAGCCGAGGCCGGCAAGGTCAGTCGGCGGCAATTCCTGAGAGAAGCCGGCGCGGTCAGTGCGGCGGGAGTCGTTCTGAGTTCGTCTGTGAGCACCAGAGTCCTCGGGGCCAACGAGCGGCTGGGGATCGGGTTCATTGGGTGCGGCGGGCGGAGCGGGGCGCATTTTCAGGCCATTCATTGGCTCAAGACCCAGGGGAAGGAGCCTATCGAGATCGTCGCGGCCTGCGACGTGTATCGGCCTCGGCTCAAGCAGCGGATCGAAGGCTACGGCGGCAAGGCCTACATGGACTATCACGAGCTACTGGCCGACCCGGCGGTGGATGTGGTCTGCATCGCCACGCCGGACCATCTGCACGGCTATCAGGCCATGGCCGCCCTCAAGGCCGGCAAGCACGTCTATTGCGAGAAGCCCGTCACCCATTGGCGGCAGTTCGAGCTGACCAAGGAGTTGACGAAGGTCGCCCGCGAGTCGAAGGCCGTCATGCAGCTCGGCACGCAGGGCATGTCCGACGGCGCCTGGCATCAGATGCGAAAGCTCGTGGCCGATGGTCTGATCGGCAAGCCGATCCACGCCGAGTGCGGCTACTTCCGCGTTGGCGACTGGGGCGAGCGGGGCATGCCGATCGACGATCCCAACGCCAAGCCTGGCGAGGACCTGAACTGGGAGGCCTTCCTGGGCGACTCGCCCAAACGGCCGTTCGACGTGAGCCGGTTCTTCCGGTGGCGGATGTACGAGGACTACGCCGGCGGGCCGTCGACGGACCTGTTTCCGCACAGCCTCACGCCGGTTCTCTACATCCTGGGCGTCGGCATGCCCAGCACCGTCGTCGCCACAGGCGGCAAGTTCCGCTACCAGGAGCGTGAGATCCCCGACACCTACAACACACTGATCGACTATCCCGAAGGCATCACCGTCGCGGTCCTGGGCACCCAGGGCAACAACTACTTCGGCACAGGCGGCCGCGGGGCCGGCGGGCGGATCCCGATCATCCGCGGCTGGGACGGCAGTCTGACCGTCCAGGGCAACGACATCGTCTTCACGCCGGCCGAGGGCTCGGACAAGAAAGCCCAGAAGTTCGCCATCGAGCACGGCGAGGATTTCATAACGTACTGGAAGGACTTCCTGGCCTGCTGCCGGTCCGGCAAGAAGGAAACGCAGAGTCCCATGGACCTGGCCTGGCGCGTCCAGACCGCGATGCAAATGGGCATGCTCGGCCTGCGGCAGGGCAAGGTCGCCCATTTCGACCCGCAAAAGGAGCAGATCGTGCTCTGACAGTCCGTAGTGACGCAGATCATCGGAGAATCGGATGCGGTCTGTTCGGTCGTTCTCGTAGGGCCGGTTGGAAACCCGCCCCTGTCCCGAGCAACAGGTCTACGCGTCTGTCGCAGAGACGCGCAGGAGAGAGGAATCCCTAACCCCCAAATGCTGGAGGTCACCAATGAACACGCGACGAAGAATACTGTAACCGTCCGACGAGGGACATCTGTTCCGTGATTGCGAGAGCGGGATAATGCTGTCATGCGATGGAAAGGAGTTGATCGATGGCAGCAGACAGGCCGCAACGGGCACGGACCGGGCGTGGACGGTTCTGGCAGAGGCA
>JAAYVJ010000245.1 GCA_012517265.1 Planctomycetota bacterium
CTGGCCCTGTGCGATCTCGAGACGGCCCGGCTCGACGACATCTGCCATTACAACCACCTCCTGGGCGAGGTCTTCGCCGAGGCGGTGATCCGGCTGTGCAACAGGAGCGGCATCCCCCTGGACTCGATCGACCTGATCGGCTCGCACGGCCAGACGATCTGGCACAATCCGCAGGGCATCCGGTACGAGGGAGAGGTGATTCGCTCGACGCTCCAGATCGGGGAGCCCTGTCGTATCGCGCAGCGGACCGGGATCGCGACCGTCGCGGACTTCCGGCCGCGCGACATGGCCGCCGGGGGCGAGGGCGCGCCGCTCGTTCCGTATGCGGATTACGTCCTGTTCTCCGATCGCAAGGTCTGCCGCGCGGTGCAGAACATCGGCGGCATCGCGAACGCGACGTATCTGCCTGTCTGCAAGAACCACGGGCACTGCTCCCCTTCCTGCTCTTGCGAGCACGACGCACACCCCGAGATCCTCGCGTTCGACACCGGGCCGGGGAATATGGTCATCGACGGCCTCGTGCGCATCGTGACCAAAGGCAGACGCCACTACGACCGCGGCGGCGCGATGGCCGCCAAAGGCAAAGTGCACGACGACCTCTTGAAGGAACTGCTGCGGCACCCCTTCCTGCGACGCAAGCCGCCCAAGTCCACCGGCCGGGAACAATTCGGGCAGCAATATTGCGAATGGCTCTACGGCCGGGGCCGCAAGCTGAAGTTGTCCGCCGAGGACATGATCGCGACAGCCACCGCGTTCACCGCTTCGACGATCGCGACCGCCTATCGCAGGTTCCTGCCGACGATGCCCGACGAGATGATCCTCTGCGGCGGCGGCTCGCACAACGCGGCGCTCGTTCGCATGTTGCAGTCGCAATTGGACGGCGTTAGAATCCGCTCGACGGACGAATTCGGCATCAGCGTCGATGCCAAGGAGGCCGTGTCGTTCGCCATCCTCGCGTATGCGACCGTCCAGGGGATGCCCAACAATCTCCCCAGCGTCACGGGGGCGGACGAGCCGGTCATTTTGGGAAAGATCGTGCCGGGAGCATGACGAGGAGTTCCGAGAAATGGACGTTCGGCCTGTATTCTTCAAGGAAATCGGTTTCACGATTTCCTTGAAGAGTCCATTTGCCCAGACACCTATGAGCCGACTACCGTTTGGGAAGGAGAAACCGTGAAACAGGTTTCCCCTTCCCAAAGCAGGCCGAACGTCCATTTTTCGAGACTCCGTGCGTCAAGACACCTACCCACCACGGAAAGACGGAATCCGCGGAGCTCCCACATCGACACCTTGTCGACGGGGGAGATCGTCGACCTGATCAACTCGGAGGACCGGATCGTCCCGGAAGCGGTCGGCACGCAGCGAAAGAAGATCGCTGCCGCGATTGATCTGATCGTCGACTGTTTCCGCCAAGGCGGGCGGCTCTTCTACGTCGGCGCCGGCACCAGCGGCAGGCTGGGCGTCCTGGACGCCTCGGAATGCCCCCCCACGTTCGGCGTCAAGCGGTCGATGGTCCAGGGCATCATCGCCGGAGGGCGCAGGGCCCTGGTCCGCTCGATCGAAGGGGCCGAAGACGACATCGAAGGCGGCGCCGCCCAGATCGACAAGCGAAAAGTGACCTCGCGCGACGTCGTCGTGGGCCTGGCGGCCTGCGGCCTGACGCCCTTCGTGCACGGGGCCCTTCGCCGGGCCCGAAAGCTCGGAGCCAAGACGGTCTGCGTGACCTGCGCGCCGGAAGTGGTCAAGTCGATCCCCGCCGAGATCATCATCAATCCGGTGGTCGGACCCGAGATCGTCACCGGCTCGACGCGGATGAAGGCCGGCACCGCCACCAAGCTCGTGCTCAACATGCTCACGACCTCCGCCATGATCAAGCTGGGCAAGGTCCACGGCAACCTCATGGTCGATCTCCAGGCGGTCAACAGGAAACTCCGCGACCGCTCGCTGCGGATCGTCACGGAGTTGACAGGCCTCTCGCGGGCGAGGGCCAAGGCCCTGCTTCAGCGGGCCGACGGCAAGGTGAAACCCGCGGTCGTAATGCACTTTCGAAAGACCGATCTGCAGGGAGCCGTGAGGATTCTCGACGCCTGCGGCCAGTCGCTGCGAAAGGCCATGGAGACCCGTGGCGGGGAAATCCGAAGCACGAAATCCGAAATCCGAAACAAATCCAAAGGACCGAAACTCAAATGACCGAAACGCTGGCGCACTGGCGATGCTCGGCCGTTTTGGATTTCGGATTGGGGGCATTGGGGTTTGTTTCGGATTTCAATCGGAAGGACGCGACATTATCCAGAGCGTAGCCACCCAACCAGTTGCCGGTTCGCTCGGCGGACTCGACGCACTCTTCGTCGGCGGCGCCGTCGCGCTGCTGTTCGTCATCTCCTACGTCTTCGGCCGGCGAGAGGAAAACACCGACGACTTCTTCCTCGGCGGCCGGCGGGTCCCCTGGATCGTCGCCTGCCTGTCGTTCGTCGCCACCGAGATCAGCGCCCTGGCGCTGGTCGGTATGCCGCACACCGCGTACACCGAGAACTGGCGGTGGTTCCAATTCCTGATCGGCCTGGCCCTGGCCCGGCTGATCGTCGCATTCCTTTTCATCCCGGCCTTCTACAAGTACGACTGCACGAGCATCTACGAATTCCTCGGCCATCGCTTCGGCCGGGCGACGCAGTACACCGGTTCGATTTACTTCCTCGTCACCCGCCTGATCGCCTCCGGCGTGCGGCTCTACGCCACGTGCATGGCCGTCGGGCTGATCCTGGGCTGGCCCCTGGGCCTGACCCTGGCGATGTTCACCGTCGTGAGCGTCGTGTTCATCGCCTTCGGCGGCATCAAGGCCCTCGTCTGGACCGGCGCCTACCAGGCGGTCTTCTTCATCGTCAGCGGCGTGCTGGTGGCGGTCTTTCTCGTGGGGCACATCGACGGCGGCCTTGCCTCGGCCCTCGACGCCGCCGGCCGGGCCGGCCGGCTGAGCACCTTCAACTTCGCATGGAATCTCAACGACGCCAACACCTTCTGGGCCGGCGTCATCGGCGGGCTCTTCACCGGCCTGGTCTCCTTCGGCGCCGACCAGGAGATGGTCCAGCGGCTCCTGACGGTCAAGACCCGTAAGAGCAGTCAGCGAACGATCCTCGCGACGATCGTGACGGTCCTGCCGGTCTACTGGCTCTATCTGCTGATCGGGACGCTCCTGTACGTCTTCTATGGCCGGCATCCCGAGTTGCCGCTGCCGACGGAGCTCAAGACCATCTTCCCGCACTTCGCCCGCACGATCCTGCCGGCGGGCCTCAAGGGCCTGGTGCTCGCCTCCATCGTCCTGGCCAGCGTCGATTCGCCCCTGAACTCGCTGACGACTTCCTTCGTCCGGGACATCTATCGGCCCTTGATCTGCAAGAACGCGACGGAGCGGCATTACCTGCTGGTTTCCCGCATCGGCGTGGTGGTCTTCGGCCTGATCCTGGCCGCGATCGCCATGGCGTGCGAGCCGGTGCAGAACATCCTGGGGTTCGCCTTCCAGATCCTGGCGTTGACCGGCGGCCCCATGCTCGGAGTCTTCCTCCTGGGCCTGCTCACCCGGCGCAAGGTCAACCTCGCCAATGTCCCGGCCATGCTGATCAGCACGGCGCTGTGCACCGTCCTGCTCTTCCTGATCCAGCGGAAGACCCTGGATCTGGGCTGGACCTGGCTGATCGTCCTGGGCGCCGCCGCGACCATGGGCCTCAGCGGCCTGTTCTCGCTGCTGAACAGGCAGCCTCGACGCAGAACACGATGATCTTCGAAGAGCCGCGGCGCTGAGCGGGTCCAGGGCCAATGAAGCGGGGCCGGCACATGGCCGGCCCCGTCGTGTGAACTGCGATGGAGGCTGGAGTCGGAGACTTACCAGCGGTACTGCAGCGAAGCGCTGATGACCTGGACCGTTTCGTCGCTGTTGAGGCGAGCGTCGTAGTCCACGTAGACCTTGGCGTGCTCGTTGAGCTGGGCCGACAGGCCGGTGCCGAGGATCGCGCTGTCGCGTGAGGTCTTTCCGTCGCGGACGGTGAAGACCACCGTCGGATCGCTGACGAAGGCCGATTCCACGCTGGAGCGATCGTCGCCGAACTCATGGACCCAGCGGCCCCGGACCTGGAGGTCGGCGTAGAAGTCGCCCGTGCTCTCGGCGATCCGCTGCGTCAGCCGGGCGCCGAGCGATCCTCGGATCGACTCCTGGGTCTGCTCGTCGAACGTCAGGGCGCTGGCCCCGCCGGTTTCCGTGTAGGAATCCAGGGTCAGATAGGTGTACTGCAGGGACGCCAGGGGCGCCAGACGCAGCTTCGGATTCAGGTCGAAGTTGCGACTGGCCTCCACGTACGCGGCGAACTCGTCGCCGTCGAAGTTGCCGGTCAGCCGCTCGTTGAGCAGATCCACGAACC
>JAAYVJ010000246.1 GCA_012517265.1 Planctomycetota bacterium
AAATCCAGCCTGGCGGATTGGAACTGGGTCCCCACCGGCTCCATGAATCCTACGATCCTCGACGGCGACCTGATTTACGTGAACAAGATCGCCTACGATCTGCGAATCCCGCTGACGATGCACCGGCTGGCCCACTGGGCCGAGCCCGAACACGGCGACATCGTGGTCTGCCTGTCGCCCGAGGACGGCGTCCGGCTGGTCAAGCGGGTGGTCGGCAAGCCCGGCGACACGGTCGAGATGCGCCGCAATACGTTGTTCCTCAACGGCCGGCCGCTGGACTACAGCCGGACGGATCAGGATTACGCCGAAACGGTCCCCAGGAAGTACGCCAAAGAGAGCCGGTTCGCCATCGAGCAACTGGATGCGACGGCGCACCCGGTCATGACCGTACCGGGCGTTCGTGCGATCCGTGATTTCGGTCCGATCGTCGTGCCCGAGGGTCAGTACTTCGTGCTGGGCGACAACCGCGACCTGAGCAAAGACTCCCGTTACTTCGGCCTGGTCCCCCGCGCGTCGATCCTCGGCCGGGCCCGCGCGGTCCTGGTCTCCTTCGACATCACAGAGCACTACAAGCCCCGAATCTCCCGCTTCTTCACCGGCCTGCAATAGCTTGCCCCTTTGGCCGGATGTGATACCATAGTCCAAGCTTCGAACGTCATGGCCCATCGAAAGGGGGCTTGGGATATGGCAACGAACGATGAATTGGAGCAGATCCCGGCTGTCGGAAAGTCCATCGCGCGAGATCTGCGGCAAATCGGCGTCACATCCGTGAATCAACTCAGAGACGGCGATCCCGAGAAGCTCTACCAGCGACTCTGCGATTTCAAAGCGTCGCCCGTCGACCGATGCATGCTGTACGTCTTTCGTTGCGCGGTGTACTATGCCTCCAGCAACGACCCCGATCCCGAGTTGCTGAAGTGGTGGAAGTGGAAGGACCGGGACGAGAAACCGCGGAACAGACGGAGGATGTAGACATGAATCAGCATCAGGGCTGTACAGGAAAAGGCCTGAGCCGTCGGGAATTCCTCCAGAAGACGGCGATGGTTGGAGCAGGATTGGCGGTTGGCGTTCGCGCGGGCGAGAGTGGCGGGGCGGAACTGCCGACTCGCGTGCTGGGGCGCACCGGGGCCAAGGTCACCATCCTGGGGCTGGGGACCGCGCCGATCGGCGAGGCCCGCGGCGATCTGAATGAGGCCGTCAAGGTTTTCAGCGAGGTGATCGACCGTGGCGTCAACTATGTCGACACCGCACGCATCTACGGCATCGCGGAAGAGGCTCTCGGACAGGTCCTCGCGACCCGGCGGGACAAGGTGTTCCTCGTCACCAAGTGCTGGACCGACACCGGTGCGCGGGCGCAGCAGATGTTCGAGGAATCCCTGCGGACGCTCAAGACCGACCACGTGGATCTCGTGCACATCCACAACGTGGGCAACAAGAACCTCGATCGGGTCCTGGCCCAGGACGGCATTCTCGAGTACCTGCTCAAGCAGAAGCAGGCCGGCAAGACCCGCTTTATCGGCATTTCGGGTCACGAGCGGCCGCCGGTGTTCCTCAAGATGCTCGAAACGGACCAGATCGACGTGCTGATGGCGGTGATGAACTATGCCGACCGCAATATCTACGACTTCGAGAGCAAGGTCCTGCCGGAGTGCCGCAAACGCAACGTGGGCGTCGTCGCGATGAAGGTCTACGCCGGCATCAAAGGCGGCTTCCCCAACCACCGCAACGGCGGGGTCGGCTGCAATACGCCGCCGGAGATGCTGGGCAAGGCGATGGCCTACGCGCTGGATCTCGAAGGCGTCAGCGTCGCCAACGTGGGTCCGTTCACGATGGAGCAGGCGATCCAGAACGTCGAGCTGGCCAGGCGGTACAAGCCGCTCACGGAAGTCGAGCGACAAGAACTGCTGGCCTATGGCAGGCAACTTGCTCCGACCCTCGGGCCTCGCTACGGCCCGGTGGCATAATGGAGACTGCCGTGAACCTGAATTGGATTTGGAGAGATGATGATGGCTCATGAGATGACAAGACGCGTGTTCTGCGGATCGGCGGTCGCGGCCGCCGTGGCGAGCGGCTCGATCGGGGCGGTCGCCCGAGCGGCGGAATCGAAAGGCGGCGTCAAGTTTTTCAAGAACCTCTCGCCGGGACATCTTGGCGTTCGGGCCGATTCCCAGCAGACGCTGGACTACGCGGTCAAGTACGGGTTCGGCGGCATCGCGCCGAGCGAGGGCGAGTTCGAGAACAAATCGGCCGGCCAGATCGATCAGTGGCTGGCGGCCATGAGAGAGAAGGGCGTTCGATACGGCGCGGCGGGCCTGTCCGTCGACTTTCGTGGCGGCGACGAGAAGTTCCGCAGCGATTTCGCCCAGTACCCCAAGCGCGCGGCTCTCCTGAAACAGTTGGGCGTCACTCGCGTGGCGACCTGGATCTTGCCCGGCAGCAACGAGCTGACGTACCTGGAGAACTTCAAACAGCACGAGACCCGCCTCCGCGAGGCCGCCAAGGTGCTCGCCGACAACGGCATCCGCCTGGGCCTGGAGTTCGTCGGGCCCAGGACTTCGCGATCGCGATTCCGATTCCCCTTCGCCTGCGCCCAGCGGGACATGATGGAACTCGTCGAGGCGATCGGCGCCGACAACGTCGGCCTGCTGGTCGATAGCTGGCACTGGTACACCTCGCACGGGACGATCGAGGAACTCCTGCAGTTGTCGAACAAGGACATCGTCCACGTGCACGTCAACGACGCCCCGGCCGGCGTGAAGGTGGACGAGCAGATCGACAGCCGGCGCGGACTGCCCGCGACCACCGGCGTGATCGACATGAGGGGCTTCATCAATGCGCTCGTGAAGATCGGCTACGACGGCCCGGTGGAGGTCGAGCCCTTCGACCAGGACCTGCGGAAGCTCGAGCCCGACGCCGCCGTGCAGAAGACCG
>JAAYVJ010000247.1 GCA_012517265.1 Planctomycetota bacterium
CTGGCTGAAGGTCCTGCTCGACTGGCCCGCCTCGATCCTGGACTGGGACGTCCTGTTCCTGATCCCCGCGGTGTGGGCGTCGTTTGCGTCAAGACGTCAATCAGGGGACGTAGGCGCGCCGCGATTCAATAGGACCCATAGGGCCTATGGGACCCATGGGACAAGTGGGTCACGGCTTCGGAGCAGGAAGCTCAGCTCGGCTGCGTCGTCGGACTGGGGTCGGGGCTGGGGTCGGGAACCGGGCTGGAATCCTGGCTGCGGTTCGGCGCCGATCGGCGGAAGCCGTGTCGGCGTCCGCCGTCGTTGGGAGGGCCGTCCGACTGGCTGTCCTGCGAGAGGAACGACTCGAACCGGCCGAAGATCATCTTGCCCGCCGAGGTCTGCAACGAGCTGGTGACGCTGAGCACGATGTCCCGGCCGATCTTGTTGCGGGCCCCTTCCACGACGATCATCGTGCCGTCGTCCAGGTAGCCGATGCCCTGGTCTGCTTCTTCGCCCGGCTTGACGATCCGGACCCGCATCGTCTCGCCCGGCAGCGCGACGACTTTGAGCGAATTGGCCAGGTCGTTGATGTTGATCACGTCGACGCCGCGGACCTGGGCCACCTTCGTGAGGTTGTAGTCCGTGGTGGCCAGCCGGCCGTTGTTGATCTTGGTGAACAGCAGGAGTTTCTGGTCGACGCCCTTGGCCTCTTCGATCTCACCGGCGGTGGTCTCGTCGATCTCGACGTCGATCGCGGAGCTGGCCTGCATCTTCTTGAGCACGTCCAGGCCGCGACGGCCTCTGTTGCGTTTGAGCTTGTCCGCAGAGTCCGCGATGAGCTGCAGCTCGTTGAGAACAAACCGCGGCACCACCACCGGCGCGTCGAACAGCCGGCTCTCGCACAGGTCCGCGATCCGCCCGTCGACGATGGCCGAGGTGTCCAGGACCAGCGGCCGGGACCCCTTGACCTGCTTGGCGAACTCGACGTAGGGGATGATGAAGCGGAAATCGTCCTTCGTCCGCATGACGATGCTGATCGTGAAATAGCAGATACCGATGCCGAGCATCCACTTGATCGCCAGATTCGCCTGCGGCTCCAGCGGGATGTTGTACGTCTGGCCGATCATGTCCACCGCCAGGCCGAGCACGGCGGTGATGAGCATGCCGACCAGCAGACCGAAGAACACCCCGGCCACGGCGGTGAGCTTGCGTTTGGGCGTCAGGATATCGAGCAGCAGGAAGAAGACGATCAGGCCCAGACCGCTGATCACGACGGCCCACCAACTCGCCCAGTTGTCGCCGTCCGAGAGGGTCTTGGACGCGGCGTTGACCATCAGAACCGAGATCACGATGATGATGAAAATCCCGCGGAACAGCCAAAGCAGCATCGCTAGGACTCCTTATAATGACAGATAAGCGCCATGCAGATGCCTCATTATAGTCTTTGACGACTACCCTGGCAATGAGTCATTGCGCCCGACGAGACACCGGGTTGCATGACCGTCAGAGCCGTGCGGACACGAAACGGGCCTTCCCTTTGAGGGGGAAGGCCCGTGTGCTGCGATCACGGCAACCGCGTGGGGCCCTGAAAGACCCGGCCGCGGTCGAATTCCTGAAGCGGATTACTGCTGAGCCGGGGGCTCCTGCTGCTCGGCGGCTCTGGCCTGGTCGCGCTTCTGGATGGCCTCTTTGATGCGAAGCGTATCGCCGCCGGCGTCGCCCGACGCAACGGGTCGCTGCGGCTGCTTGCCCGGCTTCTTGGCGGGCGCGGCCGGAGCGGCGTGTTCTTCGGGAGCCGGAGCGGCCGCCCACTGCACGCGTCGCAGGCTCAGGCCGATCTTGCGGGCCTCGGGGTCGACCTTGAGGATCTTGACCTCGACGTCGTCGCCGGGCTTGACCACATCCTGCGGCTTGTCGATCTTGTGATCGGCCAGCTCGCTGATGTGCAGCAGGCCTTCCAGCTCGGGCTCCAGCTCGACGAACGCGCCGAAGTTGGTGAGCTTGGCGATCTTGCCCTTGATGATCTGGCCGGGGATGTACTTCTCGGGAATCGCGTGGATCCAGGGATCCTCGGTCATCTGCTTCATGCCCAGACTGATCCGCTGCTTCTCCTCGTTGACCTCGAGGACGACGCACTTGACTTCCTGGCCCTTCTGCAGGGCTTCGCTCGGATGGCCGTACTTGCGGGTCCAGCTCAGGTCCGAGATGTGGATCATGCCGTCGATGCCCGGCTCGATCTCGACGAAGGCGCCGAAATTCGTCATGCTGCGGACGTTGGCCGTGACGATCGTGCCCGGCGGATACTTGCGGGCAGCCAGTTCCCACGGATTGGGCTCCGTCTGCTTCATGCCGAGCGAGATCTCCTGCTTCTCCTTGTTGACGTTCAGGACGACCACTTCGATCTCGTCGTCGAGGTTGACCATCTCGCTGGGGTGCGACAGCCGGCGGGTCCAGCTCATCTCGCTGATGTGGACCAGGCCCTCGATCCCGTCTTCCAGGCGGACGAACACGCCGTAGTTCATCACGTTGACGACCTTGCCGCGAACGCGCGAACCGACGGGGTACTTGTTCTCGACGTTCTCCCACGGGCTCGGCTGCTTCTGCTTGAGACCCAGGGAGATCTTCTCGTTCTCCTTGTCGACGCCGATGACCACGCACTCGATCTCCTGGTCGATGTCCACGACTTCGGAGGGATGCGAGATCCGGCCCCAACTGAGGTCGGAGATGTGCAACAGACCGTCGAGGCCGCCGAGGTCGACGAACACGCCGAAGTCCGCGATGTTCTTGACGACGCCCTTGCGGAGCTGGCCGACTTCGATCTCGTTGAGGATCTTGTCCTTGCTGGCCCGACGCTCCTCTTCGATGAGCTTGCGGCGGGAAACCACGATGTTGCGGTTCTCGACGTCGATCTTGAGGACCTTGCACTCGACCTCTTTGCCGATGAACCGGCTGATGTCGCCGGGCTTGCGAATATCGACTTGCGAGGCGGGCAGGAAGACGGGCACGCCGATGTCGACGAGCAGGCCGCCCTTGATCCGGCGGATGACGCGACCCTTGACGACGTCGCCCTCCTTCTTGGTGTTGATGATGTACTCCCAACCCCGGATCATGTCCGCTTTGCGTTTGCTCAGCAGGATCAGTCCACTTTCCGAGTCGGTGTCTTCGAGCAAGACCTCGATCTCCGTGCCCGGGGCGGCGTCTTCGGGGGTATCGAATTCCCCGGCGTCCACCACGCCCTCGCTCTTGAGACCCACCTCGACGATCACGTCGTTGCCGATCTGCGATACGATCGTGCCCTTGAGGATGGTGCCCGGCAGACGAGAATCCACCTTGCGCTGGAGGATCTGCTCGAGGTACTGGTTCTCACCGTCCCCGAACATCTCCTGAATCTGCTGATCCAGCTTCTCGTCGGACAAACCCAGCTTGTTGACTA
>JAAYVJ010000248.1 GCA_012517265.1 Planctomycetota bacterium
AACCCGGAGGCGAGGAACTCTGTCCAGTAGTTCTTGCCATCCATTTCGCACGCGTTACCGGGTCTCTCGTGCGACGGCGACGGAGCGTTTGCGGAACGCCGCGGTGTGGATCGACCGGCTCTCCTTGATGTATTTGCGTTCGTAGTTCGTGCCGGTCAGTTCGCCGTCGAGGGCGCCGGCCGGCCTGGCGAATTCGATAGGTTCGAGCCGGTCCAGGCAGGCGTTCGTCACGTCCTCGATCTGCTGGAAGTAATCCTCGTGGTCCGTTGCGATGCGAATCTGTCCCTCCGGTTTGAGACGGTCGATGAGGATCTCGAGGTTCGCCGCCTGGAGGAATCGCCGCTTGTGGTGCCGCTTCTTGGGCCAGGGGTCGGGGAAATAGACGTGGAAGCAGTCCACCGACCCGGGGGCCACGTGGTCCCGCAGGAAGGCCGGGGCATCGGCCCGGAGCATGCGGACGTTGGTCAGGCCGCGACGTCCGATTCGATCCACGACATATCGATAGTACTTGCTGGCCCATTCGATTCCCAGGAAGTCCGTCTCCGGCCGGGCCTGGGCCTCGGTCACCAGGAACGCGCCCTTGCCCGAACCGACTTCGATATGGACCGGCGCGCAACGTCCGAAAACCTGCGAGAAGTCGAGCGTGCCCTGTAAGTTCTCCAGGCTTAGCGCGACATTTCCATAGTTGTGCAGTTCTTTTCTCATCGTCTCCGAACCATCTGAACACCTGAATTCCGGCGTGTCATTGTTGATTGGATGAATCAGCAATCGACATGTGTTCATCATACATCATCCGGCGAGAATTTTCCAAAAGACCGTTACTAAAGTGCTCCGGTGCGGCACACGATGAGTGAGGATGTGAAGGGCTCCAGGCCCCGCCGAAGAGCGGCCTGGCTCCCGAACACTTGTTGTGGGATGGGCGTATTCCACACTGAGTGGAATCGCTAAGCCCGGAAAGGACTTCGTGAGGATGATGCTGCAAATGGTCAGGGCGAAGCGGAGACAGGTGCTGGTGGACATCAACACGCAGAGAGACTTTTTCCTGGCCGACGGAATGGTCTGCATCCGCAACCACCGGCGGGTCCTGTCGCACGTCCGGCGGCTGATGGCCTGGGCGAGGCGCCGGGACATTCCGGTGGTTTCCACCTGCGAGGTGTATGCCAGCCACAACGGTCACAACGGCGATCCTCGGTACTGTCTGGACGGGACCGACGGGCAATTGAAGGTCCCCTATACTCTCCTGAACAGTCGGATCTGCTTTGCCGCCGACGGGAGCACGGATCTCCCGCGGGACATGCTCCGACGCTATCAACAAGTCATCTTCCACAAACGGTGCGTGGATCCGTTTGACGAGCCCCGCATCGACCGCGTGCTCAGCGAGGTGGCCGCGACGGAGTTCATTCTGATCGGGGCGACCGCCGAAGGCGCGGTCAAGGCCACCGCGCTGGGGCTGCTCCAGCGGGACAAGAAGGTCAGCGTCGTGATCGACGCCGTCGGCTACCACGACAACCGCGAGGCCAAGATGGCGTTTCGCAAGATGGAGGCCAAAGGCGCCAAGTTGATCGAGACTCGCAGGCTTGCCGGGGTTTCCCATCTTCGC
>JAAYVJ010000249.1 GCA_012517265.1 Planctomycetota bacterium
ATCCAGGGGGCTGGGCGTGACGCCGCAGGAATGGATTATCGTGCTCTTTCTGTTCATGTTCGGCTGCTGCATCGGCAGCTTCCTGAATGTGGTGATCTATCGCCTGCCGCGCGAGAAGTCGCTGGTTCATCCGGGATCGGCCTGCCCGCATTGCGGCAGGCCGATCCGGTTCTACGACAACATCCCCTTGCTTTCGTGGCTGATCCTGCGGGCCAAGTGCCGCTACTGCAAGTCGCCGATCTCGCCGCGGTATTTCGTCATCGAGTTGCTGACCGGCTCGGTCTTCCTCGGCGTGTATCTGGTCTACTTCCACGGAGGCATCCGCGGGGGCATGGGCGAGGAAGGCGCCTGGTTCGTCTACGCCCTGCACCTGGTGCTGATCGGCGCGTTCATCGCGGCTTCCGGCATCGACCTGGAGTTGTGGATCATTCCGCTGTCGATCTGCTGGTTCGTCACGGCGGCGGGTCTGATCGGTTCGGCGGCGGCCGGGTACCTCATCGATCCGCGGGCGATCAAGGTTTTCGACCTTCTTCCCATGGCTTCCCCCCGAACGGGCGCGATCGCCCTGGGGGCCGCGGTCGGGTTGGGCATCGGCTGGCTGCTGCTTCGGACCGGCGTTTTGAAACGAAGCTACGAGCAGGCCGCGGCGGCAGGCAAGAGTGCGGCGGCGGACGACCACGGCAGGCCGGCGGGCCCCGGGCCGTTCGATGAGCCGCAATACAATCACCGGCTCGAAGCCCTTCGCGAAATCCTGTTCCTGCTGCCGCTCATCGTCTGTGCCGTGCTGGCGGAGCGGATTCTCACCTCCTCCGGGCGCATCGGAACCTGGTGGAGCGGCCTGACGGCCCATCCGGCGGTCGCGGGGCTGCTTGGGAGCCTCTTCGGCTACTTCGTCGGCGGCGCGACCGTCTGGGCGACCCGGATCCTGGGCACCCTGGGTTTCGGCAAGGAAGCGATGGGGCTGGGCGACGTGCATCTGATGGGGGCCGCCGGGGCGGTTGTGGGTCCGGTCATGGTGGTCATTGCCTTTTTCATCGCGCCGTTCTTTGGATTGGGCCTGGCTCTCTCGCAGATCCTGTTCAAAAAAATTCGCCAGATTCCCTATGGTCCCTTCTTGTCATTGGCTATTTTGACTGTTATGATCTTCCACGATTGGATTCTGCACCGCGTCAGCTTCGTGTTGAATCCCTGACGCGCCAGGGAAGGGTTTGTCTGTATTGCAGGGAGGTGCCGCATGCTTTTGGTCAGCAGGAAGTCTGTCATTCCCCTCACGTGTCTGGTCGCTTTGTGCTTGATGTCCGGCTGCACGGACTACAAGAAGAAATACGACTACCTCAACGTCGAACACCAGAACCTCAAGGGCCGGTTCGAGAATCTCCAGACCGAGAGGCAGCAGCTCGCGGATCGGATCGCGCAGGATCAGCAGACGATCGACGAGTTGCGGCGTCAGATCGAGGAACTCAACAAGTCGCCGGGCGATGCGACGGGGTTCGGCAATGACCTCGAAGTCGAGTTCGACGCGGCCGCCGGCACCATCACGGTGACGTTGCCCAACACGATCCTGTTCGAGTCGGGCAAGGCTTCGCTCAAGAACGCCACCAGCACGGAACTCGACCACATCCTGTCGGTCATCAAGCAGAAGTATGCGGACAAGGACATCGACGTCGTCGGGCACACCGACACGGACCCGATCGTCAAGACCAAAGACCTGTGGAAGGACAACCTGGAGCTGTCCGCGCAACGGGCGTTGTCCGTGGCGCGGTATCTGATCAGCCATGGCATCCCGGAGAAGCAGGTGCGAGCCGCTGCCTGTGGTTCGGCCCGGCCGGTGGCTCCGAACACCACCGCCGCAGGCAAGGCCAAGAACCGCCGGGTTGAGATCGTCGTCAACATGCGGCGTGCGGCGCCGGCCAAGACCCAGGCCCAGGGGAACGGCTAAGGGGTCGGGGCGATCACGATGACGAACTCGTGGTTGCCCGAATCGAATTGAATGCTCTCGACGGTTCCGGATACGGAAGAAACGACTGCCTCCTCCGTGTCCGGAACCGTTTGTATTTTGTCTCCCCTGTGTACCGCATCCCCGACCTCCACCTCCAGAGAGTATGTGGCGCTGACTCTCAGAATCGCTCGCCGCTCACGCACAGGGGACCTCGATTACTTCGCCGGCCGGGGGAAGGGCCGGATGCCCAGCAACTGGGCGATCTTCTTGGGGATCTCGGTATTGTCCTGAACGCCCGCGAACCGCGTGGCGCCGGGCCCGAGGGCCCAGATGCCGACGGGGGCGCCGGTGTGCCCTTTCGTGGACCATTTCACCGCCAGTTCCGCGTCGCCCTTGTCCTCATTGCCGCCGCCGTTGAGGGTCATGCCGCCGGTCTCGTGATCGGCGGTCACGATGACCAACGTGTGGCCGTCCTTGAGGGCGAAATCGACCGCTGCTTCCACCGCCTGGTCGAACAGCAGGGTCTGGCGGATCGAGCCATTGACGCGGTTGGCGTGGCATTCCCAGTCGATCTGGCTGCCCTCGACCATCAGGAAGAAGCCGTAGCGGCCGTCCGTGGAATCGAGGTTCGCCCGGCGCAGGAGGCGAATCGCCTTGCGCGTCATCATGGCCAGGCTCGGCTCGGGGGCCCCGGTGGTCAACGCATCGAACTGGAACAAGCCCAGCACGTGCGAACCCTCCACGTTCCTGAACTGGCCGGGCGTGTGGATGCAGGTGTAGCCGGCGTCCCGGGCCTTGGCCAGCAGGTCAAGGTCGTCCTTGCGGCCGCTGTTGGGGTCGGACTGGGGCAGGAAGTACTTGCGGCCGCCCCCGAACAGGACGTTGATGCGGTTGTCGATCAGTTGTTCGCTGATCGCAGGTTCCAGCTTGCGCGACTTGACGTGCGAACCGAAGGAGGCGGGCGTCGCATGGCTCATCGTGCAGGTGACGACCAGGCCGGTGGCCATGCCTTTGGCCTGGGCGGCCTCCAGGATCGAGCAATACGCCTTCTCGTCGGGGGTCATGCCGATCATGCCGTTGTTGGTCTTGACGCCGCACGCCAGGGCGGTCCCGGCTGCCGCGGAATCCGTCACGCGCGAGTTGGCCGACCACGTGCGAACCAGACCCGACACCGGGAGTCGCTCGAGATGCAGCTTGCCGCCGGGACCGGCGACCGTAGCGCCGGCCAGGGCCACCTGGTTGATGCCCATGCCGTCGCCGATGCAGAAGATCACGTTGCGAACCCGCATGTCGCTGGTCAGGGGGTAAGGCTCGGCCGTGATCGACGGCTGATAGAAGCTCAAGTCGTTCGAGTCCACCTTGGCGGTCTTGTAGTCGAACACGGTGTCGCCGATCGCCGGACTTGTCGCGATCAGGACGGTCAGGGAAAAGGTGGCGATCAACAACGCGCGTACAGTTGTTCTCATTGTGCGGTCTCCTTAATGGGTTTCCAACCACACGTTTCTACCATGCCGGCGCGATCGATGCAAACACTAACCGCGCCGTCTTGGGCGGTGACCCGCAATTCGCCTCCGCCTGCGGATTGGATCGCGCGGCCCTGTTCGCAATCCCGCCGGCCGCAACTGCACAGGACAACGCGAGGGGTCAGCCAGGGGAGGAACCGCTCGTCCAGGGTCCGCACCGAGCCGTGATGGGGGGCGACGACCACGTCGGCAAGCAATCCCTCGTACGAAGCCATGATTTCCCGCTGGGCCGGAATCTCGATATCCGAGCACAAGAGGATCTTTCTGCTGGCAAATTCGATCAGGCACACGAGCGATTTGTCGTTGTCGTCGAGCCTCGCTCGGGTCGCTGACTCCGGCGTGGGCCACAGAACGCGGATCTGCGTCCGGCCGGCGGAGAGAGTCTCCGGCATCGGCCTTGTCGGGATGCGACGGCACGCCAGGTGGCTCATCAGAACCTGCATTGTCTCGACGTCCTGCGATTGCGTGAAGGAGACGGGATCGAAGTACACGCAGTCGACCCTGCGGCGGTCCACGATCTCCGGCAGGCCGTTGAGGTGATCGATGTCGCGATGACTGACCACGACGGCGTGGAGCCTGCCGATGCCTTCGTAGTCGAGGAAGGGCACGACGATCCTGGACCCGACGTCGTCGGTCGACAGCGATCCGGCGTCGAACAGGATGTTCATTGTGCCGGGCAGTCGGGCCAGGATCGCCTGGCCGTGGCCCACGTCGAGGCAGGTGAGGGTCAGGCCATCGTGATGCGTTCTATGCCACTTCATCGCGGCCAGGGAGATCAGCAATGCCAGCAACATCGCGGCGCAGAGGACCTGCTTGAGGAGGGGCCTGCGGTAGGGCAGGAATGCGACGGTGAGGATCAAGACATAGTAGAGGAGGATGAGGAGCCAGGGGACATGGCCGATCAGGATATAGGTGGGGTCGATGCCGGCCATCAGACGCACCGTGGAGATGAGCACGTCGGCCAGCAAGCCCAGCGGATAGCCCAACAGAATGCTCGCGGTGGGCAGGAAGAACGACAGAACGATCTTGAGGAAGCCCAAGGTCAGGATGGCTGTCACCGGCAGGGCCGCGAACGCGGTCCAGACGCTGGCCAGCGGCGTGACGTTGTAGAAGTGGTAGAGCATAATGCCCGCGCTGCCCAGCCAGGCGGAGACGCCGACCGCGAGGACGCGGATGGTCGCCAGGCCGAAGGTCTTGATGATCCATGCGACCCTCACGGGTTCCCAGGCGACAGTCTCGAAGCGGCCTCGCGTCGCGGCCAGCAACCGCGATTCAATCGGATGGGTGAACGCGAGGATCCCGGCGGTGGCCGCGAAGGACAGTTGCCAACCGACCTCGAACAACTGAGTGGGCTGGATCAGCAGTAGGACGATCGCGGCCAGGGACAACGAGTTCAGAGGGCTCCCGCGTCGTCCCAGGAGGATGCCCAGGCAGTAGATCCAGACCGTGATGGCCGCCCGCAAGATCGGGGCCTGGGATGGCACGACCAACAGGAAGACGAGAGTCACGACGATGCACACCAGAGCGCGAACGGGTCTGCGGATCCCCGCCGGCTTACAGAGCCACCAGGCCACGTACACCAGAATCGCCATGTGCATGCCGGAGAGCGTGATCAGATGGAGCAGACCTGTGCGACGGAAGGCCTCGTAGGTGTCTCGGTCGATGTCTCGCCGTTGGCCGAGCAGGAGGGCCTGCAGGATCGCCTCGCCGGGCGTATCCGAGGGCGGATGATCCAGCAGGCCGGCCGCCGCCGCGTCGGCGAACACCCGCCGCAGGTGCGTCAGGCCGCCTCGGTGTCGCTCCGACACGGCGATCGCCTCTCTCGTCGGGATCGATGCGCCGACATGGACGTTCTTCAAGCGGAGGTACTCGGCCACGTTGAACTGACCGGGATTCGTCGGTTTCTCATATCGGTGGAGCCAGCAATAGGCTTCGATCTGGTCCCCGAGTTGCAGGGTGGGGGCGGGCTCGTCGACGCGGACGCGGATCGTGCCCTCGACCGGCTCCCATCCCCCGGCGGTCTCCATCGCCTCGGTTGCCAGATAGAACGCGGTGGACGGGTCGGCAGACGCGAAACGGGCGAAACACCAGTCCTGGGATTGCTGGTACGGGCGGGTCGCGATCCGACCCCGAATCGTCGCCAGCACTCGTTCCTCGCCGACAAGACGGCGGATGTCCGAGGGGGCAACTGCATCGAACGCCGTCATGCGAACGAAGCCCAGGCACAGGAAACAGAATGATGCCGCCGACGCGAGCCCCTGGGGCCCCAGTCGGCTGCGCGCCAGGAATGCAAGGACCCCGACCGACGCCGCGACAGCCGGACAGCTCCACATTGCGATGGTCGGTCCCGAGTCCGTCCCCGGCGGTTGAAGACGGCTTTGCAGCAGAATCCCGGCCATCAGGCCGACAGCGGGTAAGAACAACGGCGCCGTGCCCGTCAGGCGCCCACGCAACACCCGCCAGGCGAGTTGGTTGTCAATCAAGGTGAGTTTTCGCTGAATCTCGTCCATCTTCCTGCCCCCATTGTACACCAGGGGTTTGCCCAATTCCAGAGTGGGACATGTCCCTTTTGACGGCAATTTGCGAACCGCCGGGCGGAGAGGCGGTATATAGCCAGGTGTCGTCGTGTGTCGGGAACTTCACCGGGTTTGGAGTGGGATGCCTCATGAGCCGGGAATTGACGGGCGCCGAGGTCCTCGGGGTCGCCGAGAAGATGGAGCAGAACGCCGCGAGGTTTTACCGCAGGGCCGCCGGGATGTACAAGGACCCCAAGATCAGCAAGCTGTTCTCCGACCTGGCCCAATGGGAAAAACGCCACGTGGAGGTCTTTGCGGAGATGAAAAAGCGGCTGAGCCAGCAGGCCTGGGGCATCGGCCACTATGGAGCGGAGCGGTCGAGTTCTTCGGGGTCGCAGACGCCGGTCCCGGTCTTTCCGGACGGGGCCGATCCGGCGAAGGAGTTGACCGGGCGGGAGACGAAGGCCGATCTGCTGCGAAAGGCCATCGCCAAGGAAAAGGAGTCCATCGCCTGTTACACGAGCCTGATGGAGTCCGTCCCGGACAAGGAGGACGTCCAGGCCGTCAAGGAGATCCTCGACGAGGAGGAGCGGCACGTGCGGATTCTCACCCAGTCTCTCGAAGGGATGGCCTGACCGGTCCCCGGCGGCCGGGGCATGGGGGGGCGCATGGCACAAGAACAGGGGACGCAGCAACACGCGAATCGGCTCATCGGGCAGGCAGCCCCTATCTTCTGCAGCACGCGCACAATCCGGTGGACTGGTTCCCGTGGGGCGATGAGGCGTTTGAGAAGGCCCGCGTCGAAGACAAGCCCGTCTTCCTCTCCATCGGCTACTCGACCTGTCACTGGTGCCCCGTCATGGAGCGGGAGAGCTTCGAAGATGGAGAGACCGCCCGGCAGTTGAATCGCGACTTCGTCTCGATCAAGGTGGACCGCGAGGAGCGGCCCGACGTCGACGAGACGTACATGAAGGCAGTCCAGGCGATGACCGGCTCCGGCGGCTGGCCGCTGTCGGTCTTCCTGAGTCCCGATGGCAAACCATTCTACGGCGGGACGTACTTCCCCCCGCACAGCGGATTCGGACGGCCCAGTTTCCGCCAGGTGCTTGCGGGAGTCGCCCAGGCCTGGCGGACGAAGCGGGAGGATCTGTCGGCCTCGTCGCAATCGCTGGCCGAGGCGATCAGCCGGCCGTTTCTTGCAGGGCCGGAGCAGGCGTTGTCACCCGACCTGCTCCGCGACGCGGCCCTGGCTCTGTCGGACAACTTCGATCCCGTCTACGGCGGATTCGGGTCAGCGCCCAAGTTCCCCCAGCCGACGATGCTCTCGCTGCTTCTGAACTATGGCTATCGCACCGGCGAAGAGGCTGCCTTCGACATGGTGGACAAGAGCCTCGACGCCATGGCCTGCGGCGGCATCCACGACCATTTGGGCAGATGATCGACCTGTTCGCTGACCCGGTCGAAGGCGGTTTCTTTCTGACCGGCCGGGACGCCCAGCGGCTCATCAGCCGGGAGAAGCCCGCCTACGACGGCGTGGTCCCCAGCGGCAA
>JAAYVJ010000250.1 GCA_012517265.1 Planctomycetota bacterium
GGAATACGAAGCCCTGACGCGGCAGTGCAGCCAAACCGATGCCCCTACGAGGACTTCCTCCAGCGCCTGGCGGAACCGGAGGTGCAACGCCGCACGGCCGTGGCCATCGAACGACGGCTGAAACAGGCCGAGTTCCCGATGATCAAGGAGCTGTCCGCCTACCGGTTCGCCGACGTGCCGAAATTGAACAGGAAGCATGTTCTGGACCTGGCGCGTTGCCAATTCATCGAGAAGAAAACCAATCTGGTGATCAGCGGCGCGCCGGGCGTCGGCAAGACGCACTTGGCGCTCGCCTTCGGCCGGGAGGCCTGTCAACGGGGTTACACGGTGAAATTCTTCACGGCCGCCCGGTTGGTGAACACGTACCTCGAAGCCCGCCAGGAACGGGCGATTTTGAAACTGGAAAAGGCGATCCGGCGGTGCGATCTGGTCATTGTGGATGAGCTCGGCTATCTGCCGCTGGACCGGATAGGGGCGGGGCACTTGTTCGACTTCCTTAGTCAATGCTACGAACAGACCAGCCTGATCGCGACGACGAATCTGCCCTTTGCGGATTGGCCCCAGGTATTGGCCAACGACGAACGGCTGGCCGGGGTCCTGCTGGACCGGCTGACGCACCACGTCCATATCCTGGAGATCGCGGGCGACAGCTATCGGCTCAAGTCGAGCTTGGAGAAGGGTAAAGAACAACAGCCATAGGAGGTTGTGACTTCCTCCGCTCGGTGAGCCGCGGCGGGGAAGATCGAATTGACAGCGTCATACCGGACGCTGTTCTTCAGGGCATAGGTGGCCCCCTTTTCGACGCGTCTCCTGGCCCCCTTTCTGATGCTTCTCGCCACAGGTTCTATCGTCTCTCCGGATAGAGCAGCAACCCTGCCCGGCCAAGAACCATATTCTACTCTCTGCCTTGCCAATGCTCCATCTGCTCAGTATCTTGATGATGGCACAGAGAACCTGCCGTTCCTCAAAGGACCACCATGACCGGAAATGACATAGCAAAGTGTATCGACCACACGCTCCTGAAGGCTGAGGCCGCTCGGACGGATATCCTCCGGCTGTGCGACGACGCTGCGGCGCATGGATTTCACTCCGTGTGCGTGAATCCACGCTGGGTGTCCGCGGCCGCCGACCGGCTTCAGGGCACCGCGGTGGCGGTCTGCTCGGTCATCAGTTTTCCACTCGGGGCCGACACGACGAAGAGCAAAGTCGCGATGGCCCAGGACGCCATCTACGCCGGGGCTGACGAGATCGATATGGTCGCAGACCTCGCCGCCATCATCGAAGGCGACTGGCGGTATCTGTTGCACCAACTGACGGCAGTCCTCAAGGCGTGCCGGACGATGCGGCCTGCGGTCCTGCTCAAGGTCATCATCGAGTCGGCCGCTCTGACCACCGAGCAGAAGATCTTCGCCTGCCGGATCGCCAGCGAGACGGGCGTCGACTTCGTCAAAACCAGCACAGGCTTCCACCCGGCCGGCGGGGCCACCATCGAGGACGTGGCGTTGATGAAGCAGGCGGCCCCCCACTGCAAGGTCAAGGCCTCCGGCGGGATCAAGACGGCCCAGCAGGCCCTGGCCATGCTGACCGCCGGCGCCGATCGGATCGGCACGTCCTCCGGCGTGGCGATCGTCGAGGAGATTGACGCCCATGGCTGAGGAATTCGTCGGCGAACCCATCAAGCCCGTTCCGGGGACGTTCGACACCGCCGGGATGGTTCGAGGAGAGCCCGGCCTGCCCGGCAGATTTCTGTGGAAAGACACCGAGTATGTCGTAGCTGCGGTCCTGCAGGTCTGGAAGGAAGACGGGCCGTGCAGACACGGCAGCGGCGAGATGTACCTCCGCAAGCACTGGTTCAAGATCGCCACCGAACAGGGCCCCGAGATGACGCTCTGGTTCGAGCGGCAGGCCCGATCGAAACCGCAGAACAAGACGCGATGGTGGCTCTTCACCATCGACAGAGACGCGCCCCGTGGCTGACGATCGGCATATCCCGTGCAGACTGCACTGTCGTCCGGTCCGATCCACCGCCTCCTTTGACGCCCTGAGCGAGGTCTTTGCGAGGCGTCCCTCCGCCACTATTCTGGGAGCCAACCCCTCGGTGGCCGACGCCGCCGGCTTCAGTTACTGGGCCGCCGAACCGCGGGAGACATTCGAACTCACCGCGGAACAGACGGATCCCTTCTCGATACTGTCGGAGGCGATGAGAAAGTATCGGCTCACCGAAGAGGACGCATGTTCCACTCAGACAGATGTTCCGCCATCGGCCATGTTTCACGGCGGATGGATCGGCTACTTCAGCTACGAGCTGGGTCGGCACATCGAACGATTGCCGGGGAAAGCCCGCGACGATCTGTCCCTGCCCCTGATTCGGCTGTGCTTCTACGATCGGTTCCTCGCCTGCGATCATCGCTCCGGGCTGTTCTGGATCGTCGCGATGGAATTGCCTGACGACCGGGAGGCCCCCAAAGAGAAGCTCGCCTCTCTCGAAGAACGTCTTCGGTTCGCGGAGCGGACTCGCCTGCGCGAGTTACCGCATGCGTGCATGGAAGACACGGATCTCGCAGACGTCCGACGCAACATGACACACCGCTCTTATCTGGAAGCCGTCGGCCGCATAAAGCAGTACATCCGCGATGGAGACGTCTACCAGGTCAATTTCTCGCACCGCTTGGAACTCCCCTTTCAGGGCGACCCCATCCGGCTCTTTCACTGGCAGAGCCGCCACAATCCGAGCGGGTACGCCGCCTATATCGACGCCGGCGGTTTTCAGATCGTCAGCGCATCGCCGGAAATGTTCGTGACAGTCCGCGACGGCTCGATTCGAACCAAGCCGATCAAGGGAACGCGCCCGCGGATCGACGACTCCCGTCCCGGCGCCTCGCTCCTCAACGCAGAGCGGTTCCGCGAACTTCTGGCCAGCGAGAAGGAGCAGGCGGAGCTCCACATGATCATCGACCTGGAGCGCAACGACGTCGCGAGGATCTGCAAGCCGGGAACCCGCCGCGTGGTCCAGCCCAGAACCATCGAGGCGTATCCGACCGTGTATCATGCCGTCGCGACCATCGCGGGAGATCTGCGAGAAGACCTCGCATTCACGGACATCCTGAAAGCCATGTTCCCCGGCGGCTCGATCACCGGGGCTCCGAAAATCCGCGCCATGGAGATCATCGACGAACTCGAACCGACGGCCCGCGGCGTGTACACAGGCGCGATCGGCTTCGTCGGCCTTGACCGCACGGCGAGCTTGAACATCGCCATTCGAACGATTATCATCAACCGCCGTCGCGCGTTCGTCCAGGCGGGAGGCGGGATCGTAGCCGATTCCGACCCGCAGGCCGAGTGGGACGAGTCGATTGTGAAGGCGCGAGCGTTGTTGGCCGGAATCAGGGCCGTCGAAATGGAGTGCGTCGAACGAGACGCCGCAGGCAGGTGACGATGAACGGGAAGGTCTTCCTGAACGATGGATTGGTGGACGCGGAGAAAGCCGGGGTCTCCGTGGCCGACAGCGGCCTGCTCTACGGGGCGGGCCTGTTCGAGACCATGCGCAGCCGAAACGGCGTCGTGTTCCGCCTGCAGGATCACCTGGACCGGTTGTTCCTCAGCGCGGCCACGTTGTCCATCGCACATTCCTATGACAAACCGCACATCGGCCGAGCCATCGAGAGTCTGCTCCAGACGAACCAACTGACGGACGCGCGCCTGCGGCTGACGCTGACCGGAGGCCCTCTGGCCGAATCGGATGAGCAGCGCAAGCCGACGCTGCTGATCACTGCGACGGAGTTCAAACCCTATCCGTCCGACTACTACAAAACCGGCGTACTGGTCATACTGTGCCCGTTTCGGCAGAACGCGACCGATCCGATGTGCGGGCACAAGACGATCTGCTACTATCCGCGTCTGCTCGCCCTGAACCTCGCTCACCAGAGACGGGCCGCCGAGGCGATCTGGTTCACCATGGAGAATCGCCTCGCCGAGGGCTGCGTCAGCAACGTGTTTCTCGTGAAGAACTCGATCCTGCAGACCCCCTCCCTGGAGACGCCGGTGCTTCCGGGCATCGCCAGGAAGACCGTTCTTGAGCTGGCCCGACAGCAGTCCATCGAAGTCGTCGAAAAGGACCTGTTCGTCACCGATCTGCTCGACGCCGACGAGGTCTTCCTGACGAACGTCGTCATGGAGGTGCTGCCGGTCATCAGCGTGGAGAAGCGCGCCATCGGCAGCGGCACAGTCGGTCCCGTCACACAGCGGCTCCGCGACGCGTTTGCCAACGCGGTCGAACAGGAGTGCAAGGCGTAGGGCGGCGCCATTCGCCCTGCCAACCCGCAAGAGGAGTGCGACAATGAGAGCGAAGGACATCGCAGCCATAGTCGAGAGAATCGCCCCACTGGGCCTGGCCCAGCCCTGGGACAACGTCGGCCTGCTCATCGGCGACCCCGAGCGGCCGATCAAGAACGTCCTGCTGACCATCGACACCACGCAGGCCGTGGTCGAGGAGGCCAAGTCGCTCAAGACGGACCTGATCCTGGCTTACCACCCCGTGATCTGGGACGGCCTCAAGCGAATTCGGACCGACGACAAGTCGAGAACCGTGTACGAATTGATTCGCTCCGGCATCGCGGTCTTCTGCATCCACACGGCCCTCGACGCCGTCAAGGGCGGCGTCAACGATGGCCTTGCCGAGATCCTGGGGATCGAGGACCCCAAGCCCCTCGGGGACTACGTCGAGTACTCGCCGCAGGAGGCGTACAAGCTCGTCGTGTTCGTCCCGGTCGACGCGCTGGCCAGAGTCTCCAATGCGGTTTTCGAGGCCGGCGCCGGGTGGATCGGCAACTACCGCGACTGCGGATTCAGCACAGACGGCACAGGCACGTTCCTGCCCCTGGAGGGGGCCAATCCCGCCATCGGCCGTCGCGGCAAACTGGAGAAGGTCCGGGAATACCGCTTCGAGACGATCGTTCCGGCGGCAAAGGTTCAGACGGTCGTCGAGGCCATGAAGAAGGCGCACCCCTATGAAGTGCCGGCTTTCGACGTAATCAAGCTTTTCGATTATACAAGCCGGTATGGATTGGGTAGAATCGGCTCGCTGGCCAAGCCGATGCGGCTGGATCGGATCATCGAGCAGGTGAAACGCCGCACAGGGGCCAGGGCGGTTGGGCTCGTAGGCGACCGGAAACGGCTCGTGCGAACCGCGGCCGTTTGTGCCGGAACCTGCGGCGAAATCCTCAACTTGGTCATCGCCGGCGGGGCCGACCTGTACCTGACGGGCGAACTCAAGCACCACCAGGCCCTGGCGGCCCAGGAGGCCGGGCTGACCTGCGTCTGCCTGAGCCACACCGTCTCGGAACGGTTCATTCTCAAGAAGGTGGCCGGGCAGGTCAAGACGCTCGCAGGCGAACTGAACGTCAGGGTCAGCAGGAAAGACGCAGACCCGTTTACCTGGAAGAATGTCTGATGGACGACAACAAGGAACTATCAAACGAGGAAACGCAAGCGACCCCCGAGCATCCGGCCGAAATCCGGGAAGAGCCGGACGTTGCCCAGGAGGTCGCGCAGAAACCCGTGCAGGAAGGAACCCGACCGGCCGATGCGGAAGAGTCCGTTCTCGGGGAAGAAACGCCGGCCGAGGAGATTCTAACGGAGGAGGAACAGGCCTCAGCTTCGGAGATGAACGAAACTCCGACAACCACCGAGGACTCGGTCCAACAAGACGAAACCGTTGCCCAGACAGCCGAAGCCCAGACCGAGACTCCGGCGCAGACCGACGAGGCATTGGTCGAGGTGCTCGACGCGGCCCCACCCCAGGACGGCGAACGGAAGCCTGCGGAAGGTGAACAACCCGCGAACGCCGCGGAAGCCTCCTCCGCTCCGCCGTCGGACGACTCCCCCACCGTCGAGTCGGTCATCGAGGCGGTCCTTTTCGCCACGGACGAACCCCTGCCGGAGGGCAAACTCGCCGGCATCGTCGAAGCGACCGCCAAGCAGGTCCGCGACTGCGTCGAGAGCCTCAACGCCAAGTACGAGGCAAACCGCAACGCATTCCGCATCGAGCAGATCGCCGGCGGCTACCAGATGCTCACCCAGCCCATCTACAACTCGTGGCTCAAGAAGATGGTCAAGGCTCGAAGCGACAACAAGCTCAGCCCCGCCGCGATGGAAACGCTGGCCATCATCGCCTACAAGCAGCCGATTATCCGGGCCGACATCGAAGCCATCCGCGGCGTCGCGGTCGGCGAGGTGATTCGCAGCCTGATGTACAAGGGCCTCGTCAAGATCGCCGGCCGGGCCGAGATTCTGGGCCGCCCCATGCTCTACGGCACGACGAAAAAGTTCCTCGAAGTCTTCGGCCTCAACTCCGTCAAGGACCTGCCGAAGGCCGAGGACCTCAAGAACCCCGATCGCGGATGATCCGTTTGTAGTGACGCCGTCAGGCGTTATCTTACGCTCTTCCAGACATATCCCGGCCGGATGTCATAGCGTCTCGGCGCCCCTCACTTCCAGGGCAGTCCGGAGACCTCCGCCTTGACCGCATTGGCCGGCCTGGGATGGTCCTTGTCGAAGACATAAAGAGAATCCTTGGGCTCGATCACGACGAAATCCTCATTGATCGAGCCGCTGTCGTCGATCACGTCGGCCAGGCACAATCCCAGGTGCTTCGAGAGGAACTTGTAGACACCGATCCGCTTGGACGGCCCGTAGTCGTGTCCTTCGTCGGGCAGGTGCAGGTATTCGACCTTGTCCTCGGCGCCGAACAGGCGATAGACGTTGCGGATGTAGGGATACTCGACGTTCGGCGTGTTCTTCGTCCAGTCCTTGCCGTCGGAAACGAGCATCAACGGGCGAGGGGCGGCGCAGGCCGCGATCTCCACGTTGCCGGTCTCGTAGCCTTTGTGCTTGTGGACCGGCATGCCGCTCTCGCAGACGCACCCTCCGAAGAAGTGGGCCGAGACCATCACCACCGGCACACTGACCGCGACGCGGTCGTCCACCGCGGTGAGCATGAAGCTCTGGGTCCCGCCGCCCGAGGCGCCGGTGACCGCGATCCGCTTGGGGTCCACGTCCTTCATCGAGGTGAGGAAGTCCACCGCCCGAATGCTGTTCCAAAGCTGCAATTTGAAGACGTCCGGCATGGTGTGCTTCCAGCCGGCGTTGGCCCAGTCGCCGTAGCCGACCATGTCGTACGCGAAGACCACCGCCCCCATGCGGGCGAACGTCGCGCATCGTTTCTGCATGTCCGGCCGGAACCGCCCGTAGTCGTTGGGGTCGCTCCAATGCCCATGCGGACAGAGGACGCCGGCGAACGGCCCGGTCCCCTTCGTCGGCCGGTAGAGATTGCCTGTGACGAACACGCCCGGCAGACACTCGAATGCGGCGTTCTCGACGCTGTAGCCGTCATGCACGTGGCGGCTGTGCAGAATCGGGTTCAGGGGACACTTCTTCGGCAAGGGCCACAGATCCGCCCCCTGGAGAATGCCTTCGCGAATCCGCTGCGCCCTTGCCTGCCACTGGGCCTGGTCCGAGTAGGTCGCCGCGAAGCGAGCGAGTTGCGCCTTGGCCGCCTCCTCGGACTGGTAGTTCCCCTGGCACAGTTGAGGCTCCTCCACGGCGGCCCGCGCCGAGCACGACAGGAGCACCATCACGACCACGCACTTCGACATGCCTCGCATAGCACACCTCAGCCAACGAATGTGAATCACCAATTCGCCAACGGCTCGATCTCGGCCGTCTCGACAGTCTTGCCGTCCTTCCATTGCGGCGACAGGAGCACCACAACGCGGGTTTCGCCGTCGGCCTGCGGGAGCCGGACCATGAGCCGCCGGACGCCTTCGTTCTTGTGTTGCGGCGGCTCCTGCTGGGCCGATTCGACCGTGAAGCCGGCCCCCTGAGGACTCAAGAGCCGGGCGGTCAGTTCCTTGCCCTTCAATTTCAGAACCGCGACGGTCCGTTCCTTCACCTCGACCTGGGCATCCGTCGTCATCCCCCACGCCAGTTCGCACGGCTTGGAGAGATCGAACTCATCCTGCACGAGCACGGCCCGGCGGCCTCCAATCATCGCCAATCCTCGCTGAGCCGAACGGGCCAGGCCGACGTAGGCTTCGGTCAGTTCGATCACGGCAAACGGCTGTTCGACGTTGACCTGGGCCTTGACGACGGACGACTTGGCCAACGCATCCTGGTGCCGACCGTCGAGCATGACGACGTTGTGACTTGACGACCCCAGGCGATAGTAGGTCCACCGCTGGCCGCCCCGCTTGCCTTCCCAATAGCCCGGCAGATTGTAGTTTTCCGAGCCCAAGTCCCGGGCCCAGCGAACGCCGAGCGCGTCCATCTCGAAGTTGCCCAGGTCCAAGTGTCCGTGATTGACCTGGTTGTAGCCGGCCTTGAGGCCGGCAAAGAGTGCGTTGGGATCGTCCCACGCGTTTCGCATGGTCACGACCTCGACATCGCCGCGGAAATAGCAGTCGAGCTTCTTGCGGGCTGCGCTGGGCCGCGGGCTGGCGGTGTACCAAACCAGATGGGCGGCGCCGGCGGACCGCGTGGCGATCTGTTCGTGCTCCGAGTAGGCGTACAGCGGGTTGTGGAACGTGCGGGCCAGCCAGAACATGCAGGGCATCGGCCTTCGGGCGCTTCGCTCGCCCACGTCCGCGAAGTTCAGGTACAGACCGGTCGGTCCGGCAGTGTAGACCGGGAAAGCCCCGGCCTTCGAAAGCCCGTCGATTTCGAGCAGGCCGAAAGTCGTGCCCAACGCCGTGTCGAGAGCCGTCAGGCCGTAGGCGGTGTAGTGGGTGGCGTAGCTCCAGTAACCCGGTCCCTCGCCCCAGGCGCCGTCGGGGGCATAGCTCTTGAGAGCCAGGGGCAGCGACTTGACCGCCGCCGGGATGATCCGCTCGGCGTAGTTCGGATCGGTTTCGGCGATCGCCAGGGCCCCGACGATCATTCCGCCGTTGCAGACCTGATTCCAGTTGTGCTCGCTCTTGGCCCACCAGCCGCCGTTGTCGTAGACCTCCAGGCCCGGCTTGAGCCCCTTCTCGATCAGAGCGGTGCGGATCCGGTCGCGGGTCTGGGCGTCGAGATAGTCGAAAAGCCAATCGTATCCGACCCCGACCGCGTGCGACATCTCGGCCGTGTCGAGGAAGTGCGACGGATTCCAGTCGGGGAAATTGCAGACCTCCAGGAGGTTTTCCCTGGCCTTGGCGGCATACCGTTCCTGTTCCGTCCAGCGATAAGCCATCGCCAAGGAATAGATGCGTCGCAGACAGTCTCGGCTGACGCTGAGCAATCGGGGACCTTCGAGTTTGTGGACCAGAGGCCGCACAGTCAGGCAGTCATTGGCGTCCTTGAGAGTGTCCTGCACGCACTTTCGCAAACCCGGGTCTTCCGAGTAACAGGCCCGCAGCAGCCCCAGATCCGCGTCCTTGAGCAGGAGCCGGGGATGGCGGGCATCCAGCGTGGACAGGACCGAAGAAGGCTGAGCGGCATCCGCGATGTCACACAAACAAATGATGGCCAGAGCAAGAACAATCGTTGCGGGCACGTGTCTCATGGTGCACCCTCGGATTTCCTATTGACGATTCACCGTTTACCCTTCAGACTCTCACTGGGCGAAAGCCATGATACCCCTTTGTAGGGGACGCACGGACAATAGTAAACAGCAAAAAGACAAATAGTAAATCCAGTGGGTCGGCCGATGAACAAGTACGTCTATCGAAACAAGAAAGAAACAGGCACCGCCGCGGCCAACAGCGCCGCCCAGGCGATTCGCAGCGCAATCCGCAACAAGGGACAGGCCAACATCATCCTCGCCACCGGCGCCAGCCAGTTCGAGATGCTGGAGCAACTCGTGGGCAGCCACGGCATCGACTGGCTCAAGGTCGTGATGTTCCACCTGGACGAGTACATCGGGCTCGGGCCCGGGCACCCCGCCAGCTTCCGAAAGTACTTGAAAGAGCGGTTCGTCGACGTGGTGACGCCCCTGAAGGCCGCGTATTTCGTCCGAGGAGACGCGGAGGATGCCGCCGAAGAGTGCCGCAGACTGGGAGTCCTGATCGCCGCCCATCCCATCGACGTCGCCTGCATCGGCATCGGCGAGAACGGCCATCTGGCCTTCAACGATCCGCCGGCCGACTTCGAAACCGAGGAGGCGTACCTCACGGTGCAACTCGACGAACAGTGCCGCAAGCAACAGCTCGGCGAAGGCTGGTTCTCCCGGCTTGAGGACGTCCCGTCGAAGGCCATTTCCATGAGCATCCGCCAGATCCTCAAGAGCAAGCAGCTCGTCGTCACGGTGCCCGACATGCGAAAGGCCCGAGCGGTGAAGAACGCACTGGAAGGGCCGGTGACACCCGAGTGCCCCGCTTCAATCCTCCAGCAACATCCGAACTGCTCGCTGTTCCTCGACGAGCACTCGGCGTCGATGCTGACGGCCGGCAGACAGTGATCGGGAGGACATCGGCCTGATGGAACCGCCTCACGATTTGGACAAAGACAAGAACGACAGGAACTCCGCAGCGCCCACTGCCTGTGTTCTGCCCGGCCTGGTCGATCTCCAGGTGAACGGCTACAAAGGGGTGGACTTCTCCGGCGGCGACCTCACCGAGGAGGCCTTCGCCCAGGCCTGCCGGGACATGCTCGCGGCGGGCGCCACGGCGTTTTTGCCGACCCTGATCACCAGTCCAGCACAAGTCTACGAGCGGAATCTCCCCCTGATCGCGAGGGTTCTCGACGCTGAGGAATTCCGCGGCCGCGTGCTCGGCATTCACCTGGAAGGCCCTTTCATCTCGCGTCAGGACGGGGCTCGAGGGGCCCACTCCGCCGAGTGGGTCCGCGACCCGGACCCGGCCTATCTCGACGAACTGATCCGCCTGGCCGACGGCAAGATCCGGCTTCTTACGATCGCTGCCGACCAGAAAGGGGCCGACGACTTGTCCCGCCATGCGACCGGCCGGGGGATCGCGGTCTCGCTCGGCCATCACATGGCCGATGAAGCGGATCTGGCGAGGCTGACCGCCGTGGGGGCCAAGGCCCTCACCCACCTGGGCAACGCGGTGCCGGCGGTGCTGCCGCGACATGAGAACCCCATCTGGGCGGGCCTGACCGCCGACCGTCTGGACGCGACGATCATCGCCGACGGGCACCACCTGCCCCTTTCAATCCTCAAGACGATCCTCCGAGCCAAGGGCCCTGGACATTGCATCGTCATCAGCGACGCCTCGCCCCTGGCCGGTCTGCCGGCGGGCGAATACTGGTCGATGGGCGCCCGGGTTCGACTCGAAGCCAACGGCAGGCTCCACAACCCCACCACCGGGTACATGGCCGGATCGTCCGCGACGATCCTGGACTGCGCGAACCACCTGGCGTCGCTCGGCCTGGCGGGCCTTGGTGAACTGGGCGCGATGTTCTTTTACAATCCGCTGCGGCTGATCGGCGTCTCGCCCAGGCAGGTCGCGGTCTCGCGGAGAGTTCTGTTCGACGTCAGGCAACGGCGCGTCTTTCTCGAATAGACGCAGAAGATGGAGGTCCGCAGATGAGCAACCTGATCGCACAGATCCTGTGCGTGACTTGTCTGACCGCCGGCAACGGGCAGTCGGATCTGCGGCTGTGGTACGACGCACCGGCCACCCAGTGGACCGAGGCGCTTCCGATCGGCAACGGTCGAATCGGCGCCATGGTCTTCGGCGGCGCCGCTGAGGATCGCTACCAACTCAACGAGGATTCGCTCTGGTGCGGCGGGCCCCGCGATTACGCCCACGAAGGCGCGGCCCAATACCTGGCACAGATCCGCCAACTGCTGTTCGATGGCAAACAGAAGGAAGCGCAGGACCTGGCGGGCGAGCACTTCATGTCCGTCCCGTTGGGGCAGATGCCCTATCAGCCTTTCGGCGATCTGATTCTGACGTTTCCAGGCCATGAGAAGGCCGAAGGCTATCGCCGGGCGCTCGACCTCGACACCGCCATCGCCACGACAACCTACCGCGTCGACGGCGTCACCTACACCCGCCAGGCGATCGCCAGTTGGCCGGACCAGGTCATTGTCGTGCGGATCGGATGCAGTCGGCCGGGAGCGATTCGCTTTGCCGCAACGTGGACCAGCCCCAATCAGGACATACAGATCCAAGCCTGCGAAGCCAACACGCTCGCCATCCGTGGGCGAGCCCGCGACTACAAGGCTCGCGGCGATTTCGGAATCGTCCCCGGTCAGGTGAGGTTCGAGGGCCGCTGCCGCGTCGAAACCACCGGAGGCAAGATCTTCGTCGGCGACAAGCAAATCGCCGTGGAAGGCGCCAGCACTGCGACGCTGACGTTGGCCCTGGCGACGAGCGTAAAGAGCTACAACGACATCACGGCCGACCCGGGCGCCGCGTGCGCCGCCGTGCTCAAGAAGGCCGCGGGCAAAACGCCCCGGCAGATCCTCGATGCCCACATCGCGGATCACCAGGGATTGTTCCGCCGGATCGCCATCGACCTGGGCACTGCGACGGAGCCGAATCTGTCGACCGACCAGCGCGTGCTCAAATATGCCCAACGCGAAGACCCGCAACTGGCGGCCCTTTTCTTCCAGTACGGCCGATACCTGATGATCGCCAGTTCCCGCCAGGGCGGCCAGCCGGCCAACCTGCAGGGGCTCTGGAACGACAGCGTCAGCCCGCCGTGGGACAGCAAGTACACGATCAACATCAACACGGAGATGAACTACTGGCTCACGGAGCCGACCAACCTGAGCGAATGCGGCCGGCCGCTGTTCGACGCACTGGCGGACCTCGGGCAGACAGGTCGTTCCGTCGCGTCCAAGCACTACGGCGCCCCCGGCTGGGTCGTGCACCACAACTTCGACCTCTGGCGCGGGGCCGCTCCGATCAACGCCTCCAACCACGGCATCTGGCCCACCGGCGGCGCGTGGCTGTGCCAGCATCTCTGGTGGCACTACCTCTACACGGGCGACAAGGCCTTTCTGGCCGAGCAGGCGTATCCCCTGATGAAGGGCGCGTCGGAGTTCTTCACAACCTATCTCGTCGAGGACCCGCGAAACGACGAACACTGGCTCATCAGCGGACCGAGCAACAGCCCCGAACAAGGCGGGCTGGTCATGGGCCCCACCATGGACCACCAGATCATCCGCGATCTGTTTGCGAACACGGCGGCCGCCGCTCGTGTGCTGAACGTCGACGAGGAATTCGCCGCCAGGCTGGACACGAAGCGAAGTCGCATCGCACCAAACCAGATCGGCAAGCACGGCCAACTCCAGGAATGGCTGGAAGACAAGGACGACCCGAAGAACGATCACCGCCACATCTCCCACCTGTGGGGCCTGTTCCCCGGCGAGGAGATCACGCCGGAAACCCCGGAACTGTTCAACGCCGCCAGGCAGTCGCTCCTCTTCCGAGGCGACGGCGGCACCGGCTGGAGCCGGGCGTGGAAGATCAACTTCTGGGCCCGCCTGCTCGACGGCAACCACGCTCACCTCATGCTCAAGAACCTGCTGACGCTGACCTCCTCGCCCCTGACGGACTACAAAGGCGGCGGCGTCTATCCCAACCTGTTCGACGCCCATCCGCCCTTCCAGATCGACGGCAACTTCGGGGCCGCCAGCGGGATCACGGAAATGCTGCTCCAGAGCCACCGCCGGGACGATCAGAGCCGCTACGTCATCGACCTGCTGCCCGCCCTGCCGGACGCCTGGCCGAATGGCTCGGTCAGAGGATTGCGAGCCCGCGGCGGTTTCGAAGTGGACATGACCTGGAAGGACAAACGATTGACCGCAGCGACAATCCGGTCCCTGCTGGGCGGCCCGTGTCGAGTCCGCACGACCGGCGGCCTCGACGTGCGGACGGACGCGACGAACGTGTCCGTGTCTCACCCGGCGGCGACCATTGCGGAATTCCAGACAACACCAGACACAAAATACATGCTCGTGCTCTCGAAATAGGCACAAGTTTGAAAGGATGAATCGATGGCGTCCCATGGATCGAACCGATGGCTCTCCTGCATCGTTGCGACGATCGCGATCTGCGCAATCCCCTCGCTGGCCGACACGGACGAGGCCTGGACGAAACTCAAGCTCTGGTATCGCCAGCCCGCCAAGGAGTGGACGCAGGCCCTGCCGGTGGGCAACGGCCGGCTGGGCGCGATGGTCTTCGGCGGAATCGACAACGAACGGCTGCAACTGAACGAGGTGAGCCTCTGGTCCGGCAGTCCCCAGGACGCGGACAACCCCGAGGCGCTGGCCGCCATGCACGAGATCCGCAAACTGATCTTCGCGGGCCGGTACGCCGAGGCCAACAAGCTGGCCTCCAAGACGCTCATCTGTAAAGGGCGAGGGTCGGGCTCCGGCGCAGGCGCGAAGGTCCCCTACGGCTCCTATCAAACCCTCGGCGACCTGTCGCTGACCTTTCAGGGCCTTGAAGGTGCGGACAACTACAGCAGGCGACTCGATCTCGACGCCGCCGTCGCCACGGTCGGCTTTCGCCGGGGCGACGCCACATTCACCAGGGAGGTCTTCTCCAGCGCCGTCGACCAGGTTCTCGTCGTACGGCTGAGCTGCGACAGGCCGGGACAGATCAGTTTCACCGCGTCTCTGAAACGACCCGAGCGATTCACCACCGGCGTCGACGGCGGCAACGGCCTGATCATGACAGGACAGATGGACGACGGCAAGAACGGAACCAGCGGCATCCGTTACGTCGCGCGCCTGAGGGCCTCGACCGAGGGCGGAAAGACAACCGTCAGCGGCGACAGTCTGCGGATCGAAGGAGCGGACGCCGTGACGCTGTTCCTGGCCGCAGGCACCGACTACAAGCTGCAGCCGCCCGACTACCACGGCGGCGATCCCGCCGCAACCACTGCGACGCAACTGGCCAAGGCGATGAAGAGATCCTATCGAAGCCTCCTCAACAGGCACACGGCGGACCATCGCAGCCTCTTTCGACGCGTCAGCCTCGACCTGGGAGCGAACGGCGAGGTCGCCAGGACGCCCACGGACGAGCGGCTCCAGGCGTTGCGCAGCGGCGGGACCGATCCAGAACTGGTCACCCTTTACTTCCAGTTCGGCCGGTACCTGCTGATCGCAAGCTCCCGGCCGGGCAACCTCCCGGCCAATCTCCAGGGCATCTGGGCCGACACCATTCAAACGCCCTGGAACGGCGACTACCACACGAACATCAACATCCAAATGAACTACTGGCCGGCCGAGGTCTGCAATCTGGCCGAATGCCACGAGCCGCTGTTCGACCTGATCGACTCATTGCGGCCCAGCGGGCGAAAGACGGCGAAAGTGCACTACGGCGCCGACGGGTGGACGGTGCACACGATCACCAATCCGTTCGGCTTCACCTCGCCCGGCGAGTCGCCCGGCTGGGGACTGTTCCCCGCCGCCGGGGCATGGCTGTGCCAGCACCTGTGGGAGCACTACGCCTTCGGATGCGACAAGCGGTTCTTGGAGCGGGTCCGGCCCATCCTGTGGGAGTCCGCGGAGTTCTACCTCGACTTCCTCGTCGAAGACCCCAAGACCGGCAAGCTGGTGAGCGGCCCGGTGAATTCGCCCGAAAACTCGTTCATCACGCCCGACGGCCAGCGGGGTTCGCTCTGCATGGGGCCGGCGATGGACCAGGAGATCATCTGGGACCTGTTCACGAACGTTCTGGAAACCGCGAAGATCCTCGGCATCGAGGACGACCTCGTCGCACGGGTCCGCGACGCCCGCGAGCGGCTCCAAGGGCCTCAGATCGGCTCCGACGGCCGGCTGCTCGAATGGTCGCAGGAATTCAAGGAGGCCGAGCCGGGACACCGACACACATCGCACCTGTTCGCGCTGCACCCGGGCCGGCAGATTTCGGTGACCGGGACGCCGGAACTGGCGGCCGCCGCCAGGAAGTCCCTGGAGTACCGCCTCGCCAACGGCGGCGGGCACACCGGCTGGAGCCGGGCCTGGATCATCAACTTCTGGGCCCGTCTGCGCGAAGCTCAGAAAGCGTACGAGAACGTCGTCGCGCTGCTGGCGAAGTCGACGCTGCCGAACCTGTTCGACACGCATCCGCCCTTCCAGATCGACGGCAACTTCGGCGGCACCGCCGGCATCGCGGAGATGCTCGTGCAGAGCCACGCGGGAGAGATCCACCTGCTGCCCGCCCTGCCGGATGCCTGGCCGACCGGTTCCGTCAAGGGCCTTCGCGCCCGCGGCGGCTTCGAGGTGGACATGGCGTGGACCGGCGGCAAGCTCGTCGAAGCGACGATCCGCAGCACGCAGAGCCGGCCCTGTACAGTCCGCTACGGCGACAAGACCGCGCAGGTCGCGATCAGAAAAGGCAAAGCCGTCCGGCTCGATGGCCAGCTCGCCAGATTGTAGGCACGACCGAAGCGCCGAACCCGTCCAATCGCAACACGTATCAAAGGACGCAGGGGCCGAGAGCAGTTCCTGCGCAGCGACGTTGCGTGGACATCCGCTCCATGGGGGCGCAGGATCGAGCCCCTATCGCCGGAGATGGCCTCAAGAAAAGGGCTCGCGCGAATCGATATACCCTGTAACCCAAACCGAGAGCGTGTCAAATTGCGCCCTTTAGTCAAGTTGAATGGTTTGCGGTTGCCTCAGGCAACGAAAGGAGGATCCGAACAGAGAAGCACCCGAGTACTTGGGAGGAGGGGATGACGCGATGGATCGAACGTTCATCTTCCTGAGGAAAGGAACATCCCATGAAAAGGATTTCACTCTGGCTGGTGCTGTTGGCTCTGACGCCGAGCATCGGCAAAGCCTGGGGGTACAGCTCGTGCTCGAGCGGAGTTCGCTACACGCCCTACGCCTTCACCTACCGCCATTCGGGCCTGGTCTCCTGTGATGTGGACTACACACCTTACGCGTTCACTTACCGAAACTCGGGCCTGGTTCCCGGCTATGGCACGCATTCGAGAGCCTACGGCGGCTATGGCTACTCCGTCGGGATTGCCCCTGCCGGACGGTCCTTCCGCGCAGCGCCTCGCCCTCCACGTCCGGCCCCCCGCCATGCGAAGGACGTGATTGAGCTCCAACGTCAACAAGACGGGAGGGACGTCATCCGCGATCGTCTTCTGGCCAAGGGCGTCGAATCCGCCGGCATCGATCGAGTCCTCATGATCGACAACCAGCTCGTCAGCGTCGACTTCGTCATGAAGGACCGCAACCTGCTGATCAAGTACTGGAACCCCGAGGCGATTGAATCGCTGATCGCACAAGGGAATTCCAAGCTGAAGATCTACGAGAACTACCGGGGCAACTGGGCGAAGGTTGCGGATCAGCACGAGCAGAACGGCGGACGGATCTACACCATCGAGGCGTCGGACGCCCAGACGATCGTGGCGGCGCTGGACGCCTGCCCTTCGCTGGAGGCCGAGTCGTCACCGGAAACAGAGGTTGTCCTGTACGCCAAGAACTGACGGCGAAGATCGTCATGGCCTTCCCGGACCGGGCTGCGACGACGTCCAGCTCTCCGGATCGTCCCACGTCGCGGGCGCGGCGGTGGAGTCCTTGATCACCAGGGACTCGCCGCCGCCGTCCGTGGTCGGCTGCCACTCGTCGGCGTATCGGAATCGCAGGATCGCCGCGTCGAAAGGCTCGGGCAGCTTCAGAACGATCGCCTCCCCGCCGTTGCTCAGGTGTCCTGCATACTGGCCCGCCACGTCGACATCGTCCCCGTACTGAGCCCGGAATGCAGCCCAATCGTCCACCACCACAATCCGTTGGCCGGGGTCCAGAGTCATCGAGGGGAAGATGAAGTCGACCCCCGCCGTGAACCGAACACCTGTCACGTCAAGCGACGCAATCGTGACATTCTGCAATTCGATGTAGTCCAACTCTTCGCCCTGCGGCGCATTGTACATCAGTTCGGTGATCCGCAGACCATCCAACAGGAGCAACGCATTGAGATAGGGGTAGTCTTCGCCAATCACGGCAACGCTTGTGGCCTCCAGGTCCGCCGAAAAAACAAAATCGCTGCTGGTCGTCGAGCTGTTCATCGCCTGGACGGCCAGCAGATTGTCCCCCGCGTGAAGCAGCCCGATCCGGTCGGAGAAGTCGAACGTCTCATCGAACCCCGAGTAGTCCGCCTCGTGGCTGGCGGTCGCGGCCGAGTTCCATTGGAGCAACGAAGGGGCATTGATACGAGCCACCTCCTCGCCGTTGAGGTATGCCACGAATCCGTCGTCATATCGGACATTCAGATACAGTTCGGAGAAAGTCGCGACGGGGTCGACATCCACGTGGAACGGGATGCGGATATAACATGTCGCGTTGCGACCGTACATGGCGTTCTGGAGGTCCAGGCCGATCAGTTGCTCGTAGCCCGTGCTGCGCTCGAAGCCCACGCCGCCGGGAGGACCCGAGGTGCTGGGCCAAGCGGAGTCGTCGAAGTCCACGCGAGTCTTCCAGTCCTCGGCGACCTGACCCGCCGAGGTCGGAACGATCGCACGCTTGACCGCACTCTCGGAAATCAGGTCGAGCGTCGTGACCGAAGATTCGGGCATCGCGACATTCGACAGCCCAGGCGTCGGGAGAACGAAGTACTCGAATCGCCACGCCCCGTCCGGCAGCCGCCCCTGGGAGACATCCGTCGTTTGAGGAGTAAAGACCACCGAGTCGATTTGCCGATGCGAAGTGTCGTACAACGCAATCACATCCCCATCGGAGGAAAGCTTGAAGCCGAGATGCCCCGGGTCGGTCCGGTCGTCGGCATCCAGAACCAAGTACCCCGCGCCCGCGATGAAACTCAGAGGCCTGAACCGGTGCCGGCCGGGGTCGACGGAGGGAGTGTCCGTCAGATGAAACTTCCCAACATCGACGGGCAGCGGATCCGGATTGTACAACTCGATGAAATCCGACCCGAAGAGGACTCTCCCATTCGCCAGCCACTCATTGATCCGGATCCCATCGGGGTCGCCGAGGGGCTGTCGGACATTGGCCCGCCCCAACGTCGGGATCGTGAGACTCCAATGGTTGTCGGCCCCGACGCGACCGATGGACAGATTCGGAATCTGCGAGCCGAACTCGACCGAATCGACCGGTTCACCCGCCCTGTCGTACAGGTACAGGCCGTCGCCCTGGGCGTTGAACGCGAACCCCAGATGAAATCCCGCCCCCCCCTCTCGATCGTCGGCGGACAGGACCAGGTACTCGCCTGGATTCATGGACGCGCCCACGGGGAAGACGAACTTCGCCGGCTGCCGCGGATCGTCGCTGAGGCTCATGCCGGACAAGTCAATCGTCTCCGAACCCCCGTTGTACAACTCGACAAGATCGGGGAAGATCCCATCCCGTTCGACGGCCGAGGCATTGTCTGCCAGGACCTCGTTGATGACCAAGTCGCCGCAAGCCGGGGCCGTCGCAGAAGGGTAGCCATCCTCCAAGAGGACACCGTTCGCCTCGGACTGCCGGCCGATCTGAGCGAGCACCGCCGCGTTGCGCCGCACGACAAACTGCTTGATGCCGCCGACCACGTCTTGCGGCATCCAATCGCCGAGCATGTGATCCACAAGCGGGTCGAACCGCTCGGGCGAGAAGACCGTGTCGATCAGATCCCGCAATTGGTCATGATAGAGAGCGACGACTTCGGGATGGCTGAACAGACGTTTGAGCCCTTCGACGCCGTTGCGTCCGGGGGCCCCCGTGACAATCGACAGCACGTTCATATCGATGCTGCCGTGGGCGTTTCCCTGGTCCAGGATCGTATCCAAATCGTGCGGGATCAGCACGAAACGTGGATCCGCGACGCCGCAATACAGGAAGTAGTCGTCCCCGATGCCCATGTTCAGCCCGGTCTCCTGGTTCAGGAAGAGCGAATCGACCGCGATGTATCGCAGCCACTGCCGAAGGTTGATGACCTTGGCGACGTCCTCCAGGTACGTGGCTTCCGGAGCATTGTTGAGCACATCCACCATGTGAATCAAGTCCGACCAGTCGTCCTGCGACACGTGGCTGGCCTTGAAGTAGCGATCCCGGTATGCGTTGGGGTCCGTGCCTTCGTATCGCAGTTCAGCTTCGAGCGACCCCGAGTCGCGGCGGAAACAGGAGTAGAGATTGCCGTTGGGATCGTCCGGAAAGTGCCTCTTGCTGAAATTGTCGTCGAAGGCCTCCAGACGCACGTAGACCCCATACATGGGGCTGGCCGACGAAGCCAGATCGGCGCCGTTGATCCGCAACTCCGCAGGGACGGCATTGGCCGCGGCGATGCCCGCCAGGCGAAAGACCGCGCTGCCCAGGATCTGGGCGTGCGTGTAGCGGCAGTTGAAATTGACGGCCGCAAGGTCTTTCCAGAGACCGTCACGCGGAAACCCGACGTGGAAATTGTTGGGAGGACCGGTGCGTGTGCCGTGACCTCGGTTCCGGACTGCCGCTCGGTAGCAGAGCCGCGTGCCCGTCCCGTCGATGCTGATGAACGTGGCGTTCATCGCGGCCTTGGTGTCCTCCTCTCCGTTGCTTCGACTCCCGATCCGAGCCAGCCGGGCTCGCTCCATCTCCGTCATAATAACGTAGTACAACGGCGGGCCTCC
>JAAYVJ010000251.1 GCA_012517265.1 Planctomycetota bacterium
GAGCAGTCCCGCGTCAGGTGCGGCTTGACGGAGTCCAGGAAGTCCGTGATCTCTTCCGCGGTCAACTCGTCCGCCGGACGGACGTCGAGCAAATCGAGGTTGTAGCAGAAGCGGCATCGGAGGTTGCAGCGCGCGGTGACGTTGATGGAGACGTTGGCGACGCCGGACTCGGGTACCGCTCCGCCGGGCGATGGGGCGTCCTGTCCGTCGGAGACGATGCCCATCGCGTGGAGACGCCGCAGGGCCTGGACCGTCTGCTTTCTCTGCGAAGACGGCCGGGAGGCGATCAAGTCATCAGCATGGCGTCTGCCGTCTAACGCCGCCAGAAGGGAGTGGAGCTCGTGATCGACGATCATCCAGCAGGGGAGGTCCCGCCAGACGAGGAGGTGATTGCCGTCCCTCTGTTCCTCGTAGTCCGCGCGGCGGACCGTCAGCGGCTTGTCTGTGCGCAGCCTCGCCATCATTCGCCGCCTTGTTCCGCTTCCTCATCGTCGAAGTCGGGCTCGGCGGACCAGCCGATTCTCTCGTCCAGCCACTCGGCGGCCCCGGCGGTCTCATGCCAGGCCGCCGCGAGCACGTCGGCGCAGTAGCAGCCTTCGTCGTCGTAGAACAGGTCGCGGCCGTCGGGCGTGGGCTTGGGGAAACCCTTGCCGTGCATCAGGTACTCGGCGCAGATCGGGTTGTTCTTGATCGCCTGGTTGAGGTGCCGCCTGGCCAGCGGGGTCTCGCCTTTCTGCCGGAAGGTCAGCAGGGCGCGGGTGTAGACCCAGGTGCAGTCGCCCTTGTCCCGCTTGCTCTGCTTGAGGAGCTTCTCGACCTCGCTGTCCTTGCCGAGCCGCAACAGGCAGGGCCAGAGCCAGAACCTGGCGCCCAGGATGTCGTCCGGGTTCAGGCGGAGCAGTCCGCGAAGGTGGTCGGCGGCCTCTTCGAGCCGGGCCGCCTTGATGAGGCATTCGGCCAGCCGGAACTTGGCCCGCACGTAGGGGCGGGTCTCGGTGACTCGCCAGAATCTGCCGGCGTGCTTCTCGAAGACGTCCGGGGCGAGCGTTCGCTCAGCCGCCTTGAGGGCCTCGGTGAAGAACTCAAGCTGCTTGTCCTGCAGAGGCGTCCGCTCGGCCAGCAGGATATGGGCGTCGGCGCAGTCGGGATCGACCGCCAGCGCCTGGCGGGCCATGTGGATCTGCCTGCGTCCTTTGACGCTGTAGGCCCGGAACACGATGTCCTGGGCCTTCTCCAGCGAGGTCTCGGGCACGAACTCCTCGATTGTCTTGCCGAAGACGTTGGCCTGCATGAAGGCCTCGTACTCTTCCCGCGTCTTGAAGTCCTGGCCGGCCAGCATCCTGTCGATCTGGGCCGAGACGCGGTCCATGACCAGGGGACTGGCCAGCGGCAGATTCGGGTCCCGCGGCTTCTCGGGGGCCAGGACGTCGGGCAGGGTGAAGGCGAACTCCATCGGTTCGTCGAACGTGTCCACCCGCCTGGTCCAGCGGCCCGAGTCGAAGTCCTGTTCGGTGGACTGGGCCAGGGCCCGCATGAAGCCCTCGAAGAAAGCCAGTTCCATCGGCCCGGGCCGGCGGTAGGGGCCCTTCGTCTCATAGCAGACCGCAAAGGGGTATGCGTTCGGCCCGGCCACCGGCAGGTCGAAGCGTTCCCAGAGGTCCACGTCGCCGTAGGAGATGCCGTCGATCGGGTCGAACCGCAGGTGCCAGTGCCGGCCGGGCATCATCCACTGTGACCCCTGGTTGACGGAGCACTCCTGGAGGGTCTTGGGCGACTCGTGGAAGCACAGGCCGGTGAACTCGCCCCGGGCGCCCAGAACGCAGATGTGCTTGAGAACCTCGTCGGGCACGGGCGACTCCAGCACGATCAGATCGTCGTTGTCCAGCAGTTCCCAGGGCCGGGCGCGATACAGCTCGGCCGCGGCGGTCGCGTAGGCCCTCATCATCTCGACCGTGACGCCCTCGGCGTCCATCGGGCCACAGGGCATCGGAAGGTAGGGTCGGGTCGCCTCCGCGGCGTCGGTCAGGGTGCGTTCGAGGATGAACGACCTGGCGGTCAGTTCGACCGTGATGCCGGAGCCTTCGAGTTGGGTGCGGAGCGATTCGGCCAGCAAAGGTTCGCAGACCTGGACCTTGCCCGGCCGGTAGCCCGCCTGCTTCTTGTCGTAGGCCAGATCGACCAGGGCGTCGAGCAGGGCCTCGGCCTGGCCGGAGGTCTCGGTGTAGCCGTCGGAGAGGAAGACGGCCCGCGTCTGGAGACTCACCCAGCCTGCCGCCCAGGAACGAACCGGATCGGGGAGCCCTTCCTCATCCGCCCGGACCCAGAGGGGCAGTCTCGTAATCCCGCCTTGCCAGATCTCGCCGGGGCGCTGGGGAAGGCGTCTAAGCCGCTCTGCCTGGAAATTGATCATAGGAAGTCTCAAGTTTGAAGTGTCAAGTTTCACGTGAAGAGACGGACACCGGGCCTTCTGGCTTCAAACTTCATACTTCAAGCTTCGCACTTCTCCAACGGAGA
>JAAYVJ010000252.1 GCA_012517265.1 Planctomycetota bacterium
CGTCCCTGGCTCCTATTTGGCCCACATGGCGGCCAGGGCCGCTTGTTCGGCGGGTTTGAGGGACAGGGGGGCGTCGAACTGGAGGCCGACCTTGTAGGAGCCCGCCTCGGCCGGGGCGATCCAGCGGATCAGGCCGGCCCGCGTCAAACCGACGGTGGCCGAGGGCTCGTCGGCGTCGAATCGGGGAAGGCTGAACCGGACGGTGATCGCCTGGCCCACCTGGAGGGGGCACAGACCGGTCTTGCATGTGAAGGCCATCCCGCCGCTGGAGACGTCGACCATCAGGGCGGGGTAGACCGCCTGCGTGGTGTCCTGGCCGAACCACATCGGCCAGCGGTAGGTCAGTCGTTGCTCATACCTGTTTTCAGCGTTGGAATCCATGGCGAACCGTCCTCCATAGTCGTTCACACAGGTCTTTTCGGCACGGCGGCCGGGGCGGTTGACCGGCAACCGCACAAAAAACGCCCCTCCTGCCAAAATGGCACGAAGGAATGGCAAGCGAGGCCGAGCGCGAGCTCGACCCGCCGGGTCTTCGGCGATTGAACGCCACGTAAGTCCCTATCTGGAAAGATATTACGATCACAGTGCCCCATTCCCACGGACTGGCACGGGTTTTGCATTGCCTTGGAGACATGCGTGTTTGTGCGCGATTGGCGAAACGCGAAGTTGAGACAACGATCGTCGGATGCCAATAGAGAGCAAAGAAAGGACGTTGAACATGAGCAAGATCATAGGAATTGACTTGGGCACCACGCTGTCCGTCGTAGCCGTGATGGAGGGTTCGGCGCCGAAGGTGTTGATCAACGCATCCGGCGGGCGGCTGACCCCCTCGGTGGTCGGTTTCACCGACAAAGGGGAGATCCTTGTGGGCCAGATCGCCAAGCACCAACAAGTGACCAACCCCGAGAACACGATCTTCTCGATCAAGCGATTCATGGGCCGACGGCACAGCGAAGTGGCCTCGGAAGAGAAGCTGGTCCCCTATAAGGTGGTCGGCGGCGCGAACGACTTGGTCAAGGTCAGCGTTCGCGGCAAGGAATACACGCCGCCGGAGATCTCGGCGATGATCCTGCAGGACCTCAAGAAGACCGCCGAGACGTACCTGGGCGAGAAGGTGGACCGGGCGGTGATCACGGTGCCGGCGTACTTCAACGACGCGCAGCGCCAGGCCACCAAGGACGCCGGGACGATCGCTGGGCTGAAGGTTGAGCGCATCATCAACGAGCCGACCGCGGCGGCGCTGGCCTACGGCCTGGAGAAGAAGAAGAATGAAAAGGTCGCCGTCTTCGACTTCGGCGGCGGCACGTTCGATATCTCGATCCTCGACATCGGAGACAACGTCTTCGAGGTGCTCAGCACCAACGGCGACACGCACCTCGGCGGCGACGATCTCGACGCGGTCCTGATCAACTTCCTGGCCGACGAGTTCAAGAAGACCGAGGGCATCGACCTGCGCCAGGACCCGATGGCCCACCAGCGACTCAAGGAGGCCGCGGAGAAAGCCAAGATCGAGCTGAGCTCGCAACTGGAGACCACGGTGAACCTGCCGTTCATCACGGCCGACGCCTCCGGTCCCAAGCACCTGCAGATCTCGATCACGCGGAGCAAGTTCGAGTCGCTATGCGACCACGTGTTCGAACGCCTGAAGGCCCCGTGCTACACGGCCCTCAAAGACGCCAAGCTCCGGCCCGAGGACGTGGCCGAGGTCCTCATGGTCGGCGGCTCCACGCGAATCCCGAAGGTGCAGCGGATCGCCAAGGAGATCTTCAACAAGGAGCCCAACAAGAGCCTCAACCCGGACGAGGTCGTGGCGCTGGGCGCGGCGATCCAGGGCGCGGTGCTCATGGGCGACGCCGGCGTTAAGGACATCCTCCTGCTGGACGTCACGCCGCTGTCGCTGGGCGTCGAGACCCTCGGCGGCGTCATGACCAAGCTGATCGACCGGAACACGACGATCCCGACGAGCAAGAAGGAGATCTTCTCGACCGCGGCCGACAGCCAGACGACGGTGGACATTCACGTCCTCCAGGGCGAGCGCGAGTTTGCGCGGGACAACCGCACGCTGGGCCGGTTCCAGCTCACGGACATTCCGCCGGCGCCGCGCGGCATGCCGCAGATCGAGGTCGCCTTCGACATCGACGCCAACGGCATTCTGCACGTCTCGGCCAAGGACCTGGGCACCGGCAAACAGCAATCGATCGAGATCAAGTCCAGCTCGGGTCTCTCCGACGAGGAGATCAAGAAGATGACCCGCGACGCCGAGGCGCACGCCGAGGAAGACAAGAAGCGCCGCCAGGTCATCGACCTCAAGAACCAGGCCGACCAGCTCGTCTACTCGACGGAGAAGACGCTGAAAGAGCACGGCGCCAAGGTCTCTTCCGAGACTCGCGGCAAGATCGAAAGCGCGGTCAACAACCTCAAGGAGGCGGTCAAAGGCGAAGACGCCTCCGCGATTCGCAAGGCGATCGACAACCTCAACGACACCAGCCAGGAGCTGGGCAAGGCCCTGTACGAAGAGGCGGCCAAAAAGCAGGCGGCCGCCGGAGCCCAGGCCCAGCCGCACGGCGCCCCCGGCCCCGGCGAAGCCGAGGTCAAGCGAAAGGGCGGCGAAGACGTCATCGACGCCGAGTTCGAAGCCAAGTAGAACCGGCGCGCTATATATACTCGCAACGCGGGCGACGGTGGATAAGACATCTGCCGTCGCCCGCGGCGTTGTTGCTGAGTGCCAGCCGAGCCAGTAGGTTCCGTGGACCTGGTGGGCAGCCTCTTGACTGTGGCGGTGTGCGGCCAGCGTGCTCTTGGAGGCCCAGAGTTGCTTCCGTCGGATCCAGGCGTACAGTCAATTGCCGCGGCTTTTTTGCTTGCCCGAACGCAAACATGCGGTACAATAACAAGATTCTCGCACTGGGGCCGTCCGTGCTAGCCCGGCCGCAAGACTGTCGCTGGCAAGAGAAGGTTTCGGTGAAGCCACACGGAGAGGTGTCGGAGTGGCTGATCGAGCTGGTTTCGAAAACCAGTGTACCGTTTACGGTACCGCGGGTTCGAATCCCGCCCTCTCCGTTTTATATCTTCCTCTGTCTCAGGGGGCAAAATCTCCCGTCTTCTTTCTTCCCCCACTTCCAAAGGCGAAGCCGCAAAACCTTCCTGCAAAAGCAGTTGCCACGCCCCACGCGGTTCGAAATAGAGACGACGGGACCGGAGAGTAAGGTTCGAGCCAAGACGAGTGTCTAAGCGTGATCTCCTCTAACGTCTCCTGTACTTTCCGCCTATCTTGCAGGAGCGTGTTCTTCGCTTGCCGGTATTTCTCCACCGTGACGGCCTGGTCAAGATGTGCCAGCAAGAGCCGGTTCAACCGTCCGTCATATCCGGCAAGCTTCTCGCGAAGGCGACGCTGTTGCCCCTTCGAGGCGTCCGCTTCGGCCGCCTCGATGCGGTCGAGTTCCACGAAGAGCCAAGTCGCCCAATCGTCGGGAATCGCAAACCGCCGAATCGTTTCGGCGATTTGCCTCGTCATTTCCTCTTCGCGGAGGTACGGCTGGGCGCACAGTCTGACCCCCTGGGACGAGTGGTTCGTCCTGCAACAGGTGGATTTCGTCGGCAGGCCCTACGTGGTGACCGAGCATCGGGCTCGCAAGTATCAGGACCCGCGAACGGGACGGATCGTGATCGCTCCGCTGCCGGTCGCCTCAAGGCGGCCGGACCGGCGGGTCCGAAGCTCTCGGCGTTGGCCGCCTGCCAGAAAGGCGATTGTCATATGTCGTGCAGCACGATCCAGCGGTTCTGGAACGACGTGCTGGGGATCCCGATCAGCCGCTCGCAGTTGGTCAACGTCGTGCAGAAGGCCTCGGCCGCCTTCGCCGAGCCCTATGCCCAGCTTCGCGAGGCCCTGGTTTAGGAACCGTTCGTCGGGTCCGATGAATCCGGACACAAGGGCTCGGGCGGTCGGCTCTGGGCGTGGTGTTTCCACGCCTCGCGGTTCACGGTCTTTCACATCGACCCCTCTCGCGGCTCGGAGGTCCTCAAGGCGATTCTCACCCGGCTGCGTTTGACATCGGGCATGCTCTGCGGATATCCTACGGCATCGATACGAAACAGGGTTGGCAAATCGGGACGATTTGCCTTCGGCGTGGGACAGGCTGGGCTGCCTGGAAGTCGGGGGACGGCGGTGATTCAAACTCCCCTGGGGAAATCCTTCGTTATGATGACAAAGCGATCGGTTCGGTGGTGTCTCTTTGTTCTGTTGTTGTCCGCGAAGGCGACGTTCGCCCAAGACGCGTGGCCGCAGTTCCGCGGGCCCACGGGCGACGGCCTGGCGACCGTTCCCGGCGATTCACAGACCCGCGGCCTGCCCGTCCGGTGGAGCGAGACGGAGAACGTCGCGTGGAAGACGGCCATCCCCTACCAGGGCTGGTCGACGCCGGTCGTGATGGACGGCCAGGTGTGGCTCACGACCGCGACGCCGGACGGACACGACTTCTTCGCGATCTGCGTCGACGCCGCGACCGGCGAGATCCGCTTCAACCAGAGGCTCTTCCATGCGGACAATCCCGAGCCGTTGGGCAACCCGATGAACTGCTACGCGTCGCCATCGCCGGCGATCGAGCCGGGGCGGGTCTACGTCCACTTCGGCAGCTACGGCACCGCGTGCCTGGACACCAAGACCTTCGAAGTCCTCTGGAAGCGCGACGACCTGCCCTGCCGGCATTTCCGCGGGCCGGGCTCCTCGGCGATCCTGTTCGAGAACCTGCTGATCCTGACCATGGACGGCGTGGACGTGCAGTATGTGGTCGCCCTGGACAAGGCGACCGGGCGGACCGTCTGGAAGACCGACCGCACCGCCGAGTGGAACGACCTGGACGAGAACGGCAAACCTCGCGACGAAGGCGATCTGCGAAAGGCCTACTCCACGCCGCTGGTCGTGGATGTCAACGGGACCCGGCAGATGCTCACCGTGGGGGCCAAGGCGGTCTACGGCTACGATCCCGCGACCGGGCGGGAACTGTGGAAGATCAAGACGCCAGGCTTCTCCGGGGCGGCCATGCCCATCTACGGCCGGGGTCTGGCCTTCATGATCAGCGGGTTCGGCAAGACCGAGCTGATGGCGATCCGGCCCGACGGCCGGGGCGATGTCACCGATACGCACATCGTGTGGAAGACCGGGAGCATGGTGCCGCAGACGCCGTCGCCGGTGCTGGTGGGCGACCTGTTCTTCATGATCAACGACACCGGGACCGTCACGTGCCTGGAGGCCGCGAGCGGCAAGCAGGTCTGGCGCGAGCGGATGCGAGGCAACTTCGCCGCCTCGCTGCTCTATGGCGACGGGAACATCTACTGCTTCAGTCGCGAGGGCCGCGCGACGGTCTTCAAGGCCGCCCGTCAGTACGAACTCGTGTCGACCAACATCATGGCCTCCGGCTTCATGGCCTCCCCGGCCGTCTCAGGCAAAGCCCTGTTCCTGAGGACGAAAGAACATCTCTACCGAATCGAATCGAACCGATGACGCGTCAGTGTCGGGAGACCGGGGGACGAGCCCCCCAGTCTCCAGAGCGTCACTGCGTTGTTCGAAGTCGTCGCCGGCTGCCGCTCAGGGCGTTCCGCCGAAGATGGCCACGTCGTCCAGACACCCCTGGACCACCGTGAAGGCGATGTCGTCGGCCTGGAAACCGGTGGCGCTCCTCCCGGTCACGCTCAAGAAGAGCCTGATGTGGCGATGTCCAGGGAACCGCCGTTCTGCGGCGCTTCGCCTTGTTCGACGCCTCGTCGCTATTCGCGCTTGGGCTGGCCCGACGAGCTGTTTGTGTCGGAACTGTAGACCCAGATCCGCACGCGCAGGCTCGTCACGAGATCGACCGCGCTCAAGGGCGCGGTGAGCTGGATGTCGGTGGACGTCAGGTAGCTGTAGCTGAACACGGTCCCGAGGCCCTGGTTGGTCCGGTTGGGGCCGGCGATGCCCGAGACGCTCATCTGGAGATCCACGACGTAGTCGTCGGCGTTGCCGCCCAGGCCGTGCTTGAGGCTGATCACGGCGAACTTGCTCGGCGAGCCGAACGGCGTCGCGATCCAGCCGCTGTCGTAGGCCGGACGGGGGAAGCAGCAGTTCGGCGCGGGCGTCGCGCCGCTGTCGATCCGGATGTCGTCGTAGTAGACCGCGGAGGCCCCGTTTCCGTAGAGGTCGACGGCCTGAAGCGTGCCGTGCGCGTCGTCGTCCCAAACGCCGGCCGCGATTTGCGCGCCGTTGTAGTACTCCTCGAAGGTGTTCGCGTCCAGATCGATGACGAACTTGATCTGCACCCACTGATCCAGGACGATCCTGGCGGTCTCGCCCACCGCGCCGCTGTAGGGAATGACGGTCCCGGCGGTCATGTCGTACTGCGTCTGGATCGACCAGTCGTAGGGCCCGCCGTCGGCGTAGGTGTTCATCAGGATGAAATACGTGGCCCCCGAAGAGCCCGAGGGAATGTACTGCCACGCGGTGAAGATCCATTTGCCGCCGGTGAGATTGAATTCGTGCACGAGGTCGGTCGTGCCGAGGATCTCGGCCGATTGCCTGTCCGTGTGGGCGTAGCGATTGGACGCCAGGCCGTCGGCGGCCGGGACGTTGTCCCACCCCTTCCATCCGCCTTGGCCGTGAATGCCCAAACCCGCCGAGTAGGACTCGAACCCGTCCGCGAACTCGCTCGCCCATCCGGCCTGGCACGCGCACAACAACAAGACGGATGCTATCGCTGCAACACGATTTCTCATAACCCAACCCTCTCAGATGAAGTCCGATCTGTCGCCCCCAAGCGAATGCCCCACGTAGCGCCTGGAGGCATATTCCCCTTCTTTATATCGCAAATCGCCCCTGTTGTCAAGAAGCGACGTTGCGTCACAGGACGCGGTCGACGATGTAGCGGGCGCCGAGGAAGATGTCGACGGCCAGGGCGGTGCAGAAGATACTCCATCGCAGCCAGTGGAGGCGGAGCTTCATGTGTGTGATCAGGAAGACGATGGCTGTCGCGATCGCGCCCAGGAGGTAAATCTTCGCGGCCTCCACGAAGAGGCGCGCGTAGCCGTCGCCCAGGCCGAGGAAGATCTGGAAGCATTTGGCCGCCAGAAGCAAGGCCGCGATCGACAGAAGGCCCAGCGCAATGACCGCGGCGAGAATCCATTTTCGGTCGGAGTGGCCCGCCGCGATCAGGCCGTGAAGACCGATGCCGGCCAGGACCGCGCACCAGGTCAGCGGCACGCTCAGCCAGAGGATCGGACTGACGCCCAGCCACGCGACCTGCTTGGCGCTGAGGAAGGCCCTGCTGAAGGCCAGCGCCAAGCCGAGCAGCACGAGGACGAAGAGGCTGTACCGACGGGCCTTGCCCATCATCGTCAGGCCCAGGACCAGGGCCGCCATGGGAACGTGGTAGAGGCCCAGCGGCGCCGCGCTGCGCGTGACCATCGCCAGCGGCGCGACGAAGCCGGCCAGGTCCGTCGCGCGGACGTTCGCCTGGAGCGGCGCGGCGAAGAACTTCTGTCCGGCGGTAAAACGCGAGAACAGGATGATCGCTGCGAACGGCAGAATGAGCAGTGCGAGCCCCGCCGCCTTGCCCAGACGCTTCTTCGCGAGGCTCGCCGGGATGAACAGCCAGGGGACGCACGCGGCCAGAAGGCCCGCGATGGGGTGGACCTTGGCCAGGCCCAGGAGGAACGGGCCGAAGCCGTAGAGCAGCCCGGCCAGGACCGCGCCCGACGAGCCGGGCACCCAGCGGCGACTCAGGACGTACGCGCCGCACGCCGCGACCCACGCATTGGCCGGCAGGAGCCATTGCCAGCTCTCGAACGTCCTGAATCGCGGCAGGTACAGATAGCCTGCGAAGGCGACGAACAGGACCGCCGCGCCGATGTGCCAGAGCAGCATGTTATGCGGGATGCGGTTCATCCTCAGGGACGGCTCCACCACAAGGGACAAGCACGAATATCGAAATCCGAAATCCGAAACAAGTCCAAAGCACCAAATCCGAATGACCGAAACGCTGTCGCCCTCCGGACGGTCCGTTTGGGATTTTGGATTTCGGTCATTCGTGCTTGTTTCGGATTTCGAATTTCGATATTCGGATTTTGCGGCCGCGTGCTCTCAGTCTTTCAGCACGACTTGCCCGGTTCCCTTGGTGATCTTGCCGATGTTGTAGACCTTTTCGCCTTCGGCGATGAGCAGGCGGGCCGCGGCGTCGGCGAAGTCCTCCGCGACGATCACGACGTAGCCGATGCCCATGTTGAAGACATTGAACATCTCGTCTTCCTGGACTGGTCCGGTCTTCTGGAGGAAGTTGTAGATCTTCGGCCTGGGCCAACTCGACTTCTTGATCACCGCGTTGCAGTCTGTCGGCAGGACGCGAGGGACGTTGCCCGGCAGGCCGGCGCCGGTGATGTGCGCCATCGCGTGGACGACGCGCTTGACGCGGTACTTGTTCAGCAGCTTGAGGATCGGACGGACGTAGATCTTCGTCGGGGCCAGCAGCGCCTCGCCCAACGTTTGCCCGCTGAGCTCGTCGATCGTGTCGGTCACCTTGAGCTTGGCCCGCTTGAAGCAGATGTTGCGCGCCAGGGCGTAGCCGTTGCTGTGCAGGCCGGAAGAGCCCAGGCCCAGGATGCGGTCGCCCGGCCGGACCTGTTTGCCCGTGATGATCCGGTTCTTCTCGACGACGCCGACCGCGAAGCCCGCCATGTCGAAATCGCCCCTTCGATACGTGTCGGGCATCTCCGCGGTCTCTCCGCCCAGCAGGGCGCAATCCGCCTGGCGGCAGCCGGTGGCGACGCCTTTGACCATCTGGGCCACCAGAGCAGGCTCCAGCTTGTGCAGGGCCACGTAGTCCAGGAAGAACAAGGGTTCGGCGCCCATGACGAGCATGTCGTTGACGCTCATCGCGACCAGGTCGATGCCGACCGTGTCGAACTTCTTGGCCTTGGCGGCCACCTGGACCTTGCTGCCGACGCCGTCGGTGCAGGCGACGAGCACGGGATTGCGATAGTTCTTCTTGAAGAGCTTCTCGTCGTAGTCGAGCCGAAACAGGCCGGCGAACCCCCAGGGCACGTTGATGACCCGCGGCCCGTACGTGCTGGCCAGGTGGGATTGGATGCTGTCGACCATGACATCGTTGGCGTCGATGTCCACGCCGGACTGGGCATAGCTGACGTACTTACTCATTGGCGGTCGAGGATTCCTCAAACATGTAGAGTTGGTGTCGCTCCATGGCGAACTTATTCATCCGGGTGTTGACCGGGATCGGGTACTTGCCGCTCCAGCAGGCGGTGCAGTAGTGATTGGCGGGCAGGGTCGCGCAGGCGAGCATCCCCTCCAGAGAGATATAGCCCACGCTGTCCACCTCGAGGAATTCCTTGATCTCCTGGAGCGTGCGGCTGCTGGCGAGCAGCTCCTCCTTGGTGGGGAAGTCGACCCCGTAGAAGCACGGGTGGCGGATGGGCGGGCAGCTCGCCATCATGTGGATTTCTTTGGCTCCGGCCTCACGGAGGGCACGGATCTTGCCGCGGGTGGTCGTGCCGCGGACGATGGAGTCGTCCACGACGACGACGCGCTTGCCCCGCACGACGTCGGGGATGATCGCCAGCTTGAGCCGAACCTCCAGCTCGCGAAGCTTCTGGTTGGGCGAAATGAACGTGCGGCCCACGTAATGGCTGCGGACCATGCCCATGTCGAACGGAATGCCGCTCTCGTTCGCGTAGCCGACCGCCGCCGAAACCCCGCTGTCGGGAATCGGAATGACGACGTCGGCCTGGACCGGATGCTCCTTGGCCAGTCGCCGGCCGAGTTTCTTGCGGAATTCGTGCACGTTTTCGCCGAAAATGTGGGAGTTTTGTTTCGAGAAATAGACGTGTTCGAAGATGCAGTGGGCCGGCTTGATATCCGCGCGTTTGACGAAATACCGGCTGTGCATGCCGCTCTTGTCCAGACGGACGATCTCACCAGGCTCGATTTCGCGGATGAACCTGGCGCCGATCGCGTCGATCGCGCAGCTCTCGCTGGCGACGACGTAGGCCCCCTGCTCGGTCTGCCCGACGCACAGGGGTCTGATCCCGAAGGGGTCCCGGGCCGCCTCGATGTGATCGGAGAACATGAAGATCAACGAGTAGGAGCCCTGCAGATGGTTCAGAACGTGGCCCAGCGGGTCGGGCTTGCTCTGGTGCGTGGGCTTGGCCAGGAGGTGGACGATGATCTCGGAGTCGCTGGTCGACTTGAAGATGCTGCCGTAGGCCTCGTATTCGTCGCGCAGGAGGCCGGCGTTGACCAAGTTGCCGTTGTGGGCCAGGGCGACCTGCCCCCGCGAGTACTCGGCCAGCAACGGCTGGCTGTTGTCCACGCAGGACGATCCGGTGGTGGAATATCGGACGTGTCCGATGGCGATGGGGTTTTTCAGCTTGTCGAGCGTGTCCGAGCCGCTGCGGAAGACCCGCATGACGGTGCCCATGCCCTTGTAGCATTGGATGGACTCGCCGTCGCTCGACGCGATCCCTGCGGACTCCTGCCCGCGATGCTGCAGGGCGTGGAGGCCGAAGTAGACCTTCTGCACCGCGTCGGGGTCGCCGAAGATGCCGAACAACCCACACTCTTCCTTCTTCTCTGAAAAGACCTCGTACCCGTCGTTCTCCGAAACCGCCTCAGGCATGGTTCTCACACAGACTGAACACAAGAGTAATCTTTTGACACCGCCC
>JAAYVJ010000253.1 GCA_012517265.1 Planctomycetota bacterium
CGAGGCCCGAGCCGTCCACGGGCGACCGCAGGCTTCACGTCCGGTGGTTGGGATAGGCTGCTCAATCATGCCGCACAGCATACGCCGGGACAAGGGGCGGTTCAAGCGAGAACTCGCCGGGAGAATCGCCCCTCGCACCAAATGAAACGAGCCGGCTTTCGACGGCCGGCCCGTGGCATGCAAGAGATCCGAAGGCCTCAGAAGGTGTACTTGAGGCCGACGCTCACCCAGAACTCGCTGTCGTCTTCGTTGATCGCGTCGTCGAGCGTGATCTGGTAATAAACCGAGGGGGACAACACAAGTCTGCCGTCCGGATCGAGGGCGAAATCCGTGGAGGCGCCGAGGACCGCATTCGAGAAGGCGTGCGGAGGATTCGCGTACACGACGGTCCAGTCGTTTCGCGGCCGGCTCGGCGTGATCGTGACGTCGTCGTTGTAGACCAGTTCGCCGTGCAGGACGAAGATCTGCTCGTCGGTCCCCGGCATGAAACCCGGAGTCGCGAAACTGTAGTCGAGCATGGCGATGTGCAACAGCCCGGACCCGCCGTCCGCGATCGCCGACGGGGTGTCGGCCTGCCCGATCGCGATCAGGGCGTAGCTGGGCTGCAGACCCGGCACCGCCAGCAGGTTCGGCCAGGACAGCACCAACTGCCCTTCCTGCATGTTGAGCGACTCTCCGTCGTTGAGCTCGGGGTAATAATAGTAGACATACCCGATTCGGAAATTGGTGGCCCAGACGTCGCCTTCGCCCGAGGTGCCTTGGTAGTAGAAGGTCCCGTCCCACCGTTCGCGATCCTCGAAGCCGCTGGAGTTGGCGCGATGGCCGACGACGCCGGCGCCGAACCCGGTGTCCCAGAGGTTCAGATCGAGCGACAAGTGCGTCACGCTCTCGTCGTCGAAGATGTCGAACCCGCGCCAGAGATACTTGCTGTCCCATGTGACGCCGACCGTGGCGTGAAGGCTGCCGCGCTCCTCCTGCAGGATATCGCCCTCCCATCCCTGTCCGGCGGCGACTGCGGTCGTCAACAGCACGGCCAACAGAGATGCGCCGCAACAGCCGGCGCGGGCAATCCCGAAAACCACACGCTTCATTTCCTGTCTCCTTACCATTGCATGTGAATCACCCGGCCGCATCTCCCTGCGGCCGCGCGGGAAGCGGGCCGCCGGTCTCACCAGCGGCCGCTTTTTCTCATCGGGGCCGGCGGCATCTTCGCGAGGTCCTTCGTGCACTGCTGCAGAACCTCTTCCGGCAGTTCGTAGTCGCTGAGCTTGCCCGACATGTATTTGTCGTAGCCCGACAGGTCCATCAGGCCGTGGCCGCTGTAGCTGAAGAGAATGACCTTCTCCTTGCCTTCCTCGCGGGCCTTGATCGCCTCGTCGATCGTCGCGGCGACGGCGTGGCTGGTCTCCGGGGCGCAAATCATGCCTTCGGTCCGCGCCCAGGTCATCGCGGCCTCGTAGCACTTGCTCTGATGGTAGGACCGCGGGGCGAACAGCCCTTCCACAATGGCCTGACACACCAGCGGCGCCATGCCGTGATAGCGGAGGCCGCCGGCGTGGATGGGGGCGGGGACGAACGCGTGCCCCAGCGAGTGCATGGCCAGCAGCGGCGTCATGCAGGCGGTGTCGCCGTGGTCGTAGACGAACGGCGCGCGGGTCATCGTCGGGCAGGCCGCCGGCTCCACGGGAATGATGTCGATCTTGGCGCCGTTGATCTTGTCGGTGGTGAACGGGAAGGCCAGGCCTGCGAAGTTGCTGCCGCCGCCGGCGCAGCCGATGACCACATCCGGGAGCTTCTCGCCGGCGATCTGCAACTGCTTCTTGGCCTCCAGGCCGATGATGGTCTGGTGGAGCAACACGTGGTTGAGCACGCTGCCCAGGGAGTACCGCGTCTGACCCGTGGGGTCGGTGACGGCAGCCTCGATGGCCTCGCTGATGGCGATGCCCAGGCTGCCCGGCGTATCGGGCGTCTCGGCCAGGATCTTGCGCCCGGCGTGGGTCTCCGTGCTCGGGCTGGCGACGCAATTGGCGCCCCAGACCTGCATCATCAGCTTGCGGAACGGCTTCTGATCGAAGCTGATCCGCACCATGTACACTTTGCACTCCAGGCCGAACAGGGCGCAGGCGAACGCCAGCGCGCTGCCCCACTGGCCGGCGCCGGTCTCGGTCGTCAGTCGCTTGATGCCGGCGACCTTGTTGTAGTACGCCTGGGCCACCGCGGTATTGGGCTTGTGACTGCCGGCCGGGCTGACGCTCTCGTCTTTGAAGTAGATGCGGGCGGGAGTCTTGAGCAATTTTTCCAGACGCACGGCCCGTCGCAGGGGAGCGGGACGCCACTGATACAGGATGTTCAGCACCTCCTCGGGGATGTCGATCCACCGCTGCGTGCTGACTTCCTGCTCGATGATATTCATCGGGAACACCGGGGCCAGCATCTGAGGGGACACCGGTTTTCCGTCGGGCCCCAGGGGCGGCAATGGCGGCGTCGGGAGATCCGCCGCGAGGTTGTACCATTGTTTGGGCATGTCGCTTTCACGTAGCTGAATTTTGTATTCCATGTCCGTTCTCCAACCAAACCTCACTCGACGCAACCCCGCTCACAACAGGGCTTTAGAAGATCCATTTTTAGCGGACCGACGGACGAGTGTCAAACGAAATCTACATCTTGCCCTCCTGCGCAGTCCAGGGTCCACCCCTGGCAGAGGGCTGCTTGTCCACGACTTCGGGCGGTTGTGGGGACAGCGACGATCAGAACACAATGGCCGCATAGCCCACGCTGTCCCGGCTGGCGGCGGACTTTTGGCGGAGGAGGATCTCGTTGCTGTTGGTGTGGGCCAGCAGAACGCCCCGGGACACGCCGAGTCTCTTGGCCAACAGGACGGTGGCCGCCGCGGCGCCGGGGCCGCAGGCGCTGCCGTTCTCGATCGAGTCGGCCAGGAGCCGCTGGGGCTCCAGGCCCAGAGCCAGGTCGATGAACTGCCGGTCGTTGACGCCGCTGGCCCAAGCCAGGGCCTCGGCGCCGATGCCCATCGGCGCGAAACCGTAGCGCGGGCCGTAGTGCGTCAGATCGGTCGAGCCGATGCAGACGAGGTTGGCGATCATGTCGCCCGGCAGATCCGCCAGAGCGTTGCCCAGCGCGATGGCCGACTCGTTGGCCGGCGCGATGATCGGCACGACCTGGGCCTGGGGAAACAGATGTTGGACAAACGGGACCTGCACCTCGATGCTGTGCTCGTGGCGGTGGGCGGATCCGGCGGCGACGACCGCTCCGGCGTCGAGCAGAGCGCTTCGCAGAGAATCATCGATCGGAGCGTTGCCCAGCGGAGTCTCCCAGGCGTCGGAGGTGTCCACGGCAGGCTTGGGTCCGAAGTAGCTATGGGCGGAGCCAAGGATCACGAACGTACGGGTTGCAGGCCGGCGGCGCTTCACGGCCGCAAAGACCATCGCGGCCAACGGCCCGCTGAATGCCCAGCCGGCATGCGGAACGATCCCGGCCACGAGCGGGTCCGGCAGCGAATCGCTCGACGGTTCGGCGGCGAGACACTCCCGCAACTGGGACAGGCATTGGGTGGGATCGGCGGGATAGAATTGACCCGCAACAACCGGTTTTCGAATCTGCATGGCACACTCCTTGCACCCAAGGTCGGCGGCCGCTATCATCAGCCTACGGTCGTCCAAGGCGCCCGGCGTGGAAGGCCGCGTTCGGGACTTCGTCCAGTATTGTAATGCATGGAATGAAAAAGACAATGGCATCGGAAAAAGCTATCTCCGTCGCGGTCGTCATGGGTTCCGACAGCGATTTGGGCGTGATGCAGAGCTGCGTCGATCAGCTTCGGGAGTTCGGGGTCCAAGCGACGGTGCGAATCCTCTCGGCGCACCGGACGCCGCAGGCGGCCGCGGAATTCGCGCAGAACGCCGAGACTCGGGGGATCAAGGTGATCATCGCGGCGGCGGGCATGGCCGCCCACCTCGCCGGCGCGATGGCGGCGTGGACGACGCTGCCTGTGATCGGCGTTCCTCTGGCCGCAGAAGGCGGGCCGGCCGGGCTTGATTCGCTCCTGAGCACGGTCCAGATGCCGCCGGGCGTCCCGGTCGCCACCGTCGCGATCGGCAAAGCAGGCGCCAAGAACGCAGCGGTCCTGGCCGTGCAGATCCTGGCCCTGGGCGACGCCTCGCTGCGGGAGAAGCTCCACCAATTCAAGAAGAGGCAAGAGCAGGCGGTTCGTGACAAGGACGCCGCGCTGTCTTGAGAAACGCCGCACCCAGGATCACCAGAATTCCTGCAGGGGGAGCCGGGACTTCGACGATGTCTGCCGCCGGTGGTCCCGTGATCGTCAGGGCGAAGGAATCAAGGCGCCCCACGTCGCCATAGTAGGCGTCGTACACTTCGAGCGTCCAGGCGCCATAGGCGTCATGCCCGTCGAAGACGGTTAATGCCCCGTACGGCCGGAAGGAGCCGGTGAACGGAGGCGACGCATCCTGGATGGATGTCTCCGCCTCATCGTCGAACTGCGTCCCGGCGTAGTCCGCGCCCTTGTAGTATCCTTCTCGCGGCTCACTGGCGGCCAGCTTCACGACGCGTCCGGAGGGGCCTTTCAGGAACAGTTGGAGATCGAAGGCCGCTGTGTGCCGGATGTTCACCAGCACGTTCAGGTCCACGACGACGATGTGACGGGGGACACAGATCACGGCGTCCTGCATCCATCCCCGACTCTCCAAGGGATCGGCGGGAATCGCCAGATTGAAGGACCCGGCGTACGTGTAGACCACGTTGGTGCCACCCCCCTGGACGGATCGCGCCGCAAGGAGCAGAATGCTCCCGGCAACGGCGGCAGAACAGATGCGCGGTTTCATCTTCGTTCCTCCTCCTCAGATTCGCAACACTCCTCTGGCGGGCCTTAATCCTGGAAGTGAGGATACCAAATCAGGTCCGGGAATGTCAAGAGAAAATTCGGATGATTTCGAGGGAGATCAGATAGGAGGAGACTGAGAAACTGCGGGGGATGCGTCGCGTGGACGCATCCCCCGAGCAATGCGGTTACCGACCGCCTGCGGCCTGCGACTGATTGAGCTGCAAGTTCACCGTGCTGGTGATCTTCGGATCGATTCTGGCCCCGGTGATGACGGTGCCTCGCTGCACGACCTCGGCGTATTGCGACTGGGTCCCGCTGCCGGCAGGGCTGGTCGCCCCCTGTTCCTGGCGGCCGACGAAGTGCTGGATCCCGTCGACCTGGCCGACGCCGAACGGCTTGACGATGGAATTCGTGAACATGCCGCCCAGACTCTGCGTGCCCCACGATCCCGGGGACCTGCCGTCGGTGGTCAGGAGGAATTGTCCGCCTTTGATCTCGGCGGTCTGACGCGACACGCTGGGGCCGAACGGGCCGCTGGCCGCCGCGTTCTGGAAAATCGTTCCCGAGTTCCGCTGCCACGACCCGTAGCTCGCATGGCTGCCGGCGAATTCCTGCCTCTGATCGTAGCTGGCCTTGTTGATCGCGGCGGCCGAACCGATGCCGCCGCACCACTCGACTTGGTTGATCGCTCCCACGGTGAAGTTCTGAGCCCAACCGACGGACGCCTGCGCGCCGGCGGCCAGGAGCAGCACACTTGCGATGATGATCCCACATGGTGTTCTCATGATTCACTCCTTATGATTCACGATGGACCGCGGCGGGCACGCGCCGGCCGGGGCCTTCATCGCCCTCCGGACGTTCACGGCATGCCGGCGCTGCCGATCAGTTGATCTCTCCGGAAACCCGCCATTTCGTACGCCTGGCGGCTGACGCTCACTCCCGGCACCCGGTGCTCCAGGATCGGGGGAGCGACTGGCGTGGCAGGCCTGCGGATCTGCGGGGCGCGGCGAGGGGCCGGAGCGACCGGCTCTCTTGCCTGGCGGACCGGCGCGGCTGACTGCACGTCCGCGGGCGTTTCCTCGACCACAGGAGCAGCCGCCTGGGCCTGCATCGGCTCTTCTGGCATCGGCATATCAATATCTTCCGGCTCCGGCGGGAACTGCGAGATGGCGGACTCCGGCGGCACCGGCGAATCCATGTTCTCCATCGCCGCCGGGCGAGGCCGCGACCGAATTCGATCGTACAGAGACGCCGGGATCTGCCTTCGCTCGACCATCGCGGGATAGAACCGGTACGCGTCGGCGCTGAGCATCGCCTTGCCCTTGCCTTCCGTAATGCCGGTGGCCTTGGACCCCATCAGCGACAGCGAGTAGTTCACCTGGCTGTAGCCGGCGGCGGCGGACGGGAACGTGACGTTCGAGCCGACGGTGACGCCCTTCATGCCGCCGGAGACCAGGAGGATGTCCACGTCCCACAGCAGGGCCTCGGCGACGGCGGCCTTGTAAGCTTGGTCCCAGTTGCGATCCGGATCGCCCTCGACGTTGACTTTCCCGACGTAGGCGTAACCCTCCTCGCGGAGCAGGCCCATGTCCACGTTGGAGTCGATGAAGACCAGCAGGGGCTTGCCCTCGGGGCGGCGATCCCGCGTGACCGAGTTGACGATCTCCAGCCCGCGGCCGCGATGGTATCGGTCGGGCGTCCCGAAGACGAAGGCCGAGACACTGTTGACCATGCCGCCGAAGGCCTCGAACAGACCCTTGTGCGGGAGAGCCTTGAGCACGGTGCGCAGCTCTCGCATGTCCTCGGGGTTCTGCGGATCAAAGGTGGTCTCATAGATCTGATCGTTCATCGTCGGGCCGTTGGGGAAGTAGGCCTTGACGGTGCCCCAGCCGCCGTGGTTCCAGTACGGCAGATACGGCGGGAGCGTCGTCAGCGGGGCCGTGCGATTCTCGAAGTCCGAGACCGACGTCGTGCTGATGTCCACGTTCGCGTTGGCGTTCGACGCGCTGTCGCTGTTGCCGCCGCTGGCGGAGGTGCTGACGTTCTGGCTTTGCGCCGTGGTGACGTTGTTGGTCACGTCGATGAGGTTGACCGGGGTGTAGCCGCCCGGATCCCCGTTTTCCGCCCGCAGCGCGGCGTTCAGCGCGAGGGCGACACTCAGTGCCATCCATACCTTTTTCATCATGTTCTCCTTCAGAAACTCCGTTCTCCATCGGGCCCCCTCCGCCACGCTTTCCGTGCGTGTGCACCGAGAGCGGGACTCCGTTCATTGCGGCGACCCAAGCCGGCCCTTGGGGCCGGATCGGATCCCCCAGGGATGAGCGCAAGACAAGAAATCACGGCTCTGCGTGCAAACGGCTCAACTGCGTCGCGAGGCCGCGACGGCTCCACGAAAGTGCGGCCCCCCTCCTCAGAAAGTTCAGGTCTGCCGACCCCTCCGGCCGGCGAAGAACCCGCCCCATTCGGTAGAACGGAGGCAACAAGCCGCGTATCCATCACGCGCACTGCATCCTTGCTCAGTCAACTTGTCACCCCGCATCAAGAACAACAATGGCGAATTCAACCTCGAATGTCAATGCCTATTATGGGACCAATCGCGTAATTCTACTCCGCCGTGACATTCCGAGTTCACGCCCCTGGGATCGCATGCCGGCACGCGATCTCGCACCGCCGGCTTCGCCGCTCATTCGCCGTCACCACCTGAGGTCCTCCAATCGTCACAAACCAGCTCCAATTCAACACAAGAGCGGCATTCGACATGCCCCAGATTGCCCAAATCCCCCTGCTTTGCAGGCTCCGGGTGCGTCTCCAAAGCCGCGGCCGCACAGCGGACACCGGTTCCTGGGCCGAGTGTTCGCCATGCGGCTGCCGCGAAAGCTCATCTTCTTCGCAATCGTCCGGAGACTACTTCACCTCGAGAACCGAGTTGTAGTCGCCGTACGGATTCATCTCGGAACGCTCGTTGTACGGATCCTGTTGCCACTGGCCGTCGACGACCAGACGGTAGCGATACAGCCCGCCGGGGAGCCGCATCTTGGCCTGCCAGACGCCGCTATCGCCGACCCGTTGCATGGGCGTGGTCGCGGGCTGCCAGTTGTTGAAGTCGCCCGCAATGGCCACGCTCTGGGCACGCGGGTACAAGGTCACGAAGACCACCGCGTCCTGGATCTGACTGACGCCGTAGTAGTTGGCCAGCTTGGCGTCGAGCTGCTCGGGGGATTCGACACGGGCTTCCGTGCGGATTTCCACCGCCGTCTCGGCGGGGCCTTCCACCTCTTCTCGGCCCGCGACGACCATCGGCTCGGGCTGCACGGCAGCGACCGGCTTGGGATCCACCGCCACGGCGGGCTCCGGCGTGACGATCACCTGCGCGGGCGCCTCGCGACGCGACTCCTTCGCCGGGGACGGGACAACCGGGGGCTTGGTGGTCTTGAGCAGTTCGTTGGCGCTGGCTCCAATCGCTTCGAGCTGGTCGGCCAGCGAATCCACGAGCCGCTTGCTCTTGACCTGCGGCCGCTCCTCGCTGCCGACGACTTCCTGGGCCAACTGGCGGAAATCCTGCTGCCCCTTGCTGGCCGGATCGTATTCGTTGATCGGCTGTCCGAAGCTGGACGCCTCCTTGATTCGCGTGTTGAAGTTCACGACCGTGCGGAACATCCGGTCGCCGAAGTGCGACCGCAGCTCCGCGAGGATCTCGCGGGCCATTTTCGTCCGGATGTCGTACATGCTCGCCAGGACGCGGACCGACACGTTCTGCTGGCAGCGTTTGCACAGAATCCCCAGCGTCTCGAGCTGTTTGCTCAGGCCGTGCAGGGCGAAGTACCCGGTCTCGACCGGCACCAACACGTCGGTGGCCGCCCGCAACGCGTTGAACGTCAGCAGGCTCACCGCCGGCGGGCAATCGACGACCGCGAAATCGTACTCGTCCTTGACCTCGTCCAGCACCGTCTTGAGGCAGGTTTCGCGGTCCGCAACGCCGGCCATCTGCTGCTCGAACGCCGACAGGTCGATGCTGGCCGGGGCCAGCTCCAGGTTCTCCCCGATCTGCCAGAGAATCTCCGTCAGGCGGATCGGCTCGTTGCGGCTTCGGGATATCAGAACGTCGTAAATGCTCTGCTCGATCTGCTCTTCCGGCACCGCCAGTCCGACCGCGCAATGCGACTGCGGGTCCATGTCCACCAGCAGGACTTTCTTGCCCAACTCGGCCAGCGCACTGGCCAGGTTGATCGACACGGTGGTCTTTCCACACCCTCCCTTTTGGTTGACGATAGCCACTGTTCTCATGTTTGTCTCCGCGAACGAGCCTTCGATTGCGCCGGTTCCTGGGCCGGATCTGCCTTGCCCTGGAGTCCGCCTCGTGATCCATCACGCGGCAGGCCTCCCTCGGACTCAAAAACCCTCATATCAGCACTGAGAGTCCGGATAAGTTGCTTACAATGAACTTTTTCGGCGCGCGCGTCCAGAAAACTTTACCCTTTTATGGGACGGCCCAATAAAAAGACTAGCCGAGTCTGGAAAGAGCCTTGCTTATCGGCACAAAGACGCGCGTGCCGACGGTCCCATCCCGGCGAGGAATTCCCCCTCGTGACATAGGCACGAGGAACCCTGCCCCAGCTTGACGTCAGAATGGAGAAAATGACAAATGCAGGAGACATGCCCGAAGATGCGGATATTACCGGACGGACGATCGCCAACAACACCATGCCCGCGACACCGACGAAGGCCAGAACCGCGACCACCGTGAGACTCCAGGCACGCCCGATGAGGAACCCCAGCAAGGAACGAAGGATCTGCCCGCCGTCCAGGGGGTGGATCGGCAGGAGGTGGAAGATCAGCAGCCCCAGGTTGATGAACGCGATCGAATTGAGCACTCGCAAGACGTTGGGCATCGTCTTCACGCCTGTCGCCCCCGAAGCCCGCCGACCCTCTCCCGGCAGTCCTCGACCGAAGCCGACGGCCGATAGCCCTTCAGATCCTTCGCAAGGTGAGGATACGCGCTGAGCAAAGCGCCGTAGCCGAAGGCCCGCTGCCAGGGATGATCCGCTTCGAGCATGTTCAGGACCAATTCGACATGCTTGTTCAGATCCTCGCCGCGAGCCCGCAATTCGAGCAGCAGGTAGTTCGGCGGCCAGCGGTTCGGCGAGAACACCGGCGTGTAGAGCTGCTGTCGCAACTCCTCGACGCTGAACCGGGCCAGTCGCTTTCGGGCCCGCCGCAAGGTCAGCCGCTTGGGTATCGCTCCCAGCCCCCCTCCGACGAACGCCCCGGCGACGGTCCCCAGCACGCTCGAGAAGCCGTACGCCCTGGCGACGCCCATTCCAAGCAACGCGCCGACCACAGAGCCGATGATCGCCAGCAGATTGTAGAACATAATCATGGGAATCCCGAGACGCCTTTGTCTATCTCACAGCACACGGCGGCATTGTAAGAGTCCCGCGATGGCCGTGCAACGAAGAACGACACGAGCGAGAACCGATCTACTCGTTCATGCGGCAGACGGACGGAGAACTCCGACCGCACCGCCTGTCGCACCGGATAGAGCCACGATCAACGCGCCCGTCCTGGACGTCGTGACATCAGCATTCACGGGCGGCTCCTCCCTCCCACACATCCCTGATCTCCCTTACATACTCGTCTTCGGCGTTATGTTGCATGGCCCGTGACAGATACTGCTTGGCAGCCGCATCGTCCTGCATGTCTGAATAGCACGCGGCAACGGCTGCATACACGATACCCTTTGCCTCATATCCGAGTCTCTCCGCCTCCAGGCAGGCCTCCACGGCGTCATGAGACTCCTCCAATGCATGAAGCAAACAACCAACCCCAAAGAACTCGATGGCAGAATGCGCCAGTTGCCGGGCCCTCCTTGCCAGTGACATCGCTTTAGCCTTGTCCCCGGCCTGCGCCGCCGCGTATGCGAGACACACGTGAGCCATGCAATGGCTGGCATTCTCTCGGAGAATCTCCTCGCACACGGACGCACATTCCGAGGTATCCTCTCTCATCAATGAGGCAACGTTGCTATCGCTTGGCTCCAGCGAGATGCTCTTGCGGAGTTCCTCGATTCCTGCCTGCCGCTGCCCTCTCTCGCACAACACAGCTCCACGGATACTGTGATATGCCGACATGTCGAGACATCCCAGCTTGGATGCGTTGTTCAGAAACTCCTCTGCCCTGCACATGTCACCATGAAGGAGTAGTTCAAACTCCGCACACCAGACATGCAGATCACCTTGCTTCGACCACTCCGGATGATCTATCATGACAGCAAGCAGTTCCGCATATGCGTCGCGGAATGCCCCTTTCCTTCAAAGGGCAAAGTACCTGTCAAACTCCGGTTCCGCCATGGAGACACAATCCCCTTCTCAAATCCGATTGAATGCCCTTGCGCGGCAATACAAATCGCGGAATCAAGTCCACGCATCTCGTCTCTCACAAGCCGTTTTCGGCCTGCCCTGTTACAGTGGATTGTAGGAATTCGGGGATCGGAGGTCAAGCGGTGATTCGTCACCCGTGACTCGTGATCCGTGGCCTCCTCAAGAGGGACCCCATGCGGACAGTCCGTTCTTCGCCTGCGGAGGCTCAGTTCTCGACTGGCTTCTTGCCGGCGGGGCGGATGTAGCGGCGGGCGACGACGAGGTTGTCGAAGAAGACCACATATCGGATCGGTCCGCATCCCCGGCAAACGCCGCGGCCAGTGGCATCCCGGCCGGCAATTCCTTTGATCCGCCAGATTGACCGGGTTCGATCGGGAGTCTCAGTCATGACCAAGTACAAGCACGTCCTCGCGTTGAACCCATACTTCGCCCATACGACCGCGATCATGGATCTGGTTCCGCCCATCGGCCTGGAGTACATCGTCGCCAGCATGAAAGACCTGGTCGGCAAGGTGACACAGCTCGACCTCCGCCAGGAGAAGGCCTATCAGGACCCGGCCACGTCTCTTCCGACCGCTGCGGTCGCGAAGAACTCAAACCGATTCGAAATCGCATCAGCCGCGAGTTCTACACCCCCAATGGCTGTGGAAGTTCCATTTGCCCGGCGATAGAATTGCGCTCGGCATGCCCAGTGGGGGCACGCGGTAGGGACAATGTGCGAATAGGAGTTGGGCCATGAACGAGATGACCACCGGACGTCGGAACTTCCTGAAGACCGCTGCCGCTGCCATTGCGGCCGGAGCGAGCCTGTCGATGAAACCTGCCGCGAGCCGGGGCCAGGCCTCGGGCAGCGGCCTGCTGAAGGCCTGCCAGTTCAACATGCTGCCCAAGAACCTGCCGGACGCGGAGAAATTCGCCCTGGCGAAACGGTGCGGGTTCGAGGGCGTCGAGGTGACGGGAGTCATTGAGGACGCCGCCAAGGCGAAGGAACTGGGGGCCCTGGCCCGACAGGCGGGCACGCCGATCCATTCCGTCAGCTTTGGCGGCTGGGGCGCCCCGCTCTCGGACCCGAGGCCGGAGGTGGTCGCCAAGGGTCTGGCGGGCATGGAGGCGGCGATGCGATCCGCCAGGAACCTCGGGGCCGACGTCGTCCTGCTCGTGCCGGCGGTGGTCACGGAGGAAGTCGCTTACGGCGAGGCCTATGCACGCTCCCAGAAGAACATCCGCACCCTGCTTCCGTTGGCGGCCGAGCTGCAAGTGACCATCGCGGTGGAGAACGTGTGGAACAAGTTCCTCCTGAGCCCGCTGGAGTTCGCCCGCTACATCGACGAGTTCGACAACCCCTGGCTGAAGGCCTACATCGACGTGGGCAACATGATCCTGTTCGGCTTCGCCCAGGACTGGCTCCGCACGGTGGGCAGGCGGATCGTCCGCATCCATTTGAAGGATTTCCGTCGCAGAGGATCCGAGTGGACGAATCTCCTGGACGGCGACGTGAATTGGCCGCAGGTTCGCAGAGCCCTGGCCGAGATCGGGTACCGCGGGTACATGACCACCGAGCTGAGCGGGGGCGACGAAGCCTATCTGACGGACCTGGCCGGACGAATCGATAAAATCATCGCAATGCCGACTTGACCCGGCTCGCTTTTGGTCCATACTTTATAGTGGGTGGGTGTGCAAGGCCGCAATCCTCCAGGGGGATGATCTCAGGAAACGGCGCCGGATGGAGGCGACCCCGCACTGAAAGAGATGGCATCACAATCAAGGAGTTTGCGATGGTCGTTTTTGTCGGGAACTTCTCGCCGGACACCGTGGAGCAGGACCTGCTGGACAAATTCGAGCCGTACGGTCCGGTCGCGGCGATCAACGTGATGCGGGATGAGATCAGCGAGCGGGTGCTGGGCTTCGGGTTCGTCGAGATGGCCGACGGCGACGCGGCCCGTCGGGCCATCGCGGATCTGCACCACTCGAAGCTCAAGGGCTCGACCTTGATCGTCTGCGAGACGTCGCCGCGCGTCGAGCGTCGGCGGCGCATCCAAAGGTGATCTTCGTCCCGGCCGGCGCGAGCCCGAGGGGGCGCCGGGCCGCGCCGACCGGGCATTCTCGGCCACGATCGACAGCCTCTGGGGAGTGGGGAGCGACTTATGTTCAAAGCAAGCGATGTGGGCAAGAAGATGGTCATCACGACCCGGCCCGACACCCCGATCTACGACGCCATTCGCCTCATGGCCAATCGGAACCTGACCGCTCTTGCGGTGGTGGACGCGGAGTTGAATCTCCTGGGCGTGCTTTCGGAGAAGAACGTGCTGCGGCTCCTCTATGAAACCGTGGACCGCGCCAACCAGACCGTGGCCGATTACATGAGCGACCAGGTGTCCAGTCTGGACGTGAACGCCAGTCTGATCGACCTGTGCGATCAACTGATCGAATCCGATTCCCGCATGATCCCGCTGACCGAGGACGGCAAGCTCGCGGCGGTCGCCAATCGGAGCGATCTGATCCAGGGCATCCTCCGCGTGAAAGGGCAGGCGATCTGACGCCAGGGCCGGGGGTTCCGCCTCGGACGGCGTTCACGGCGTCCGCCGGTGGGCGCGCTCGATCCGCCGAATGAAGAGACGCTCCATCGCGCCTGCGAGCCCAAGCCATCGGAACGCCGCCGCCAGCCGGGCGTCGGTCCCCAGGACGTAGCGCGTCCGGGGGCGCCGCACGCTCATCAGCCGAACGATGCGCCGGGCCACCTTCTCCGGCGAACCCGCCCACGGCAACAAGTCCCCGGCCAGGGCCCTCAGGGAGCTCCGGCCGTACGAGGCCAGGGGACTGTCCGGATCGTCGAAGCGGTCCGCCGGCCGGGCGTTGGACCCGATGATCTGCGTCTTGTGAAAGCCCGGCTCGACCGAGACCACGTCGATCCCGAACGGCGCCAGCTCCACCCGGATGGACTGGGTGAAGGCGATCAGCGCGGCCTTGCTGGCGGCGTATGCACTGCAGTAGGGATAACCGACCGATCCGGCCAGGGACGCGACGTTGATGATCCGCCCGCGACGGCGACGCAGCATCGGGCCGGCGACCGCGCGGGTCAGCGCTACAGCGCCGAAGTAGTTGGTCTCGAACACGTCGCGCAATTCCCGCTCGGACAGATCCGCAAACGAACCGTTGATGAGAATCCCGGCGTTGTTCACGAGGACATCGATGGGCTCATACCGATCCGCGATCCTGCGGATGTGTTCGGAATCGGTCACGTCCAACGTGTCGATCTTCGCATCGAGTCCGCGGGCATCGAGAGCCCGCCGCAGAGCGTCGGCACGCACCGGATTGCGGACGGTCGCAACGACGTCGAAACCGGAGCCAGCCGCCTGCACGGCGGTCAACAACCCGAAACCGCTCGAGCACCCTGTGATCAGGACGCGCCGCCGTTCCGTCTCCACCGCGCCGTCTTTCGATGCTCCACCCGATTGTCGTTCCATGGCCGTTTCTCCGGTCAGATGCATGGGCCTGGCGCAATCGGCCCTCCATGCGGATCTGGGCCGTTGCCATCCCATGGGGCTTCTGGTACCATACCGCAGGCAGTAAGGCAAGGGTACACAAAGTCTTGGGGGGCATCGTGGTTCAGGAATCAGCAGACGCCGACCGTATCCGCCGGTTGGCGATCACCGGGAGCTCGGGGTATCTGGGCGGTAGACTCATCGAGCATGTCCGCCGTCGAAGCCCGGCGACGCGCATCCTGGGGCTGGATCTCCGCGAACCCGGCCCGGTTGCGCCCGACGAGTTCGTCCGCGTGGACATTCTCGACGAGAATCTCCACGAGGCGGTGCGAGCCTTCGCGCCGGATACGATCGTTCACGGGGCATTCGTCTTCCAGCCGATGCGGGACGCCCGCCGGATGCGGCGCATGAACGTCGAGGGAGCCGGGAACGTGCTGCGAATCGCGGCGGCCGTGCAGCCGCAACGACTGCTGCTGGTCTCCAGCGCGACCGCCTACGGGGCCTGGCCCGACAATCCCGTTCCGATGAACGAGAGCCAGCCCCTTCGAGCGAGGCCCGAGCTGCAGTACGCCGCGGACAAAACCGAG
>JAAYVJ010000254.1 GCA_012517265.1 Planctomycetota bacterium
AAGGACGACCTGATCGTGATCGGCGGGGCCGGCGGATTCATCGCCGGGGCGCTGGCGAGGCGTTTCCACGAGCAGGGTTTCACCCGGATTCGGGCGGTGGACAAGAAGCCGCTGCCGGAATGGTATCAGCGGGTCCCCGGCGTCGAGTGTCTGTGCCTGGACCTGAGCGAGGAGAAGAACTGCCGGCGCGTCTGCGAAGGCGCGGCGGAGGTCTACAACCTCGCCGCCGACATGGGCGGCATGGGCTTCATCGAGCGGTTCCGCATCGAGTGCCTGCGCAGCATCCTGATCAATACGCACATGGTCGAGTCGGCCTGGCGGGCCGGGGCCAAGCGATACTTCTTCTCGTCGTCGGCCTGCGCGTACAACGTCGAGCTGCAGAAGAGGCCCGACGCGCGGGCTCTCAAGGAGTCCGACGCCTACCCGGCGATGGCCGAGCGAGGCTACGGCTGGGAGAAGCTCATGAGCGAGATGTTCTGCCAGGAATACTGGGCCGAGCGAGGCTTCGAGACCCACATCGCGCGGTTCCACAACGTCTACGGCCCCTGGGGCACCTGGGACGGCGGCCGCGAGAAGGCGCCCGCCGCGATCTGCCGCAAGGTGATCGAAGCCAAGGACACCGGCAACAAGGACATCGTGATCTGGGGCGACGGCCACCAGACCCGCAGCTTCATGTACATCGACGACTGCGTCGACGGCATCGACATGATCATGCACTGCGACGAACTGATCGCCACGCCGATCAATCTCGGGTCGAACTTCCTGGTCTCGATCAACGAGCTGGTCACCCTGGCCGAGGGCGTCGGCGGGATCAAGCTGAACCGCAAGTACGATCTTGACGCTCCCAAAGGCGTCGGCGGCCGCAACAGCGACAACACGTTCATCCAGCAGGTCCTGGGCTGGCAGCCGAGCACGCCGCTCAAGGACGGCCTGGCGAAGACCTACGCCTGGATCGAGAAGCAGTACAAGGATCGCAAGGCCGGCAAACGCACGGTCAGTTGAGGTGATGGGACGGATGGTACCTATGGGACGAATAGGACCGGAATCGTCGATGACGGACGTGCTCGGTAGGTTGCCCTTTCGGCTGGCCTTGGCCGGCGGGTGGATCGATCAGCCGTTCGTGTCGAAGCTCAATCCCTCGCCGCCGGGGTCGATGGTGGTCGTGTGCGTGGAGCCCCAGTTCTGGTTCATGGAACGGGCCGGCATCTGCATCGGCACGCGGAACATCGCGATGAGGCTCTGGAACGGCGAGCTGCCCGATCGCGATCCGGACCGGCTGGTGCAGGAACTCTACGAAGAGGAGAACCGGGGCAAGCCGGAGCCCTCGGGCTCGCAGGACATGATCGGCCTGGTCTATCCCGGCGTCAATCGCCTCGACTACGACTTCACGCACCGCGGCGGCGTCTTCCCCAGGCACATCGAGTCCAACAACGATCCGCAAGTCGCCCAATGGCTGGAGAGCGTGATCCACATCCTCCCCGTCAACCAGCGGCCGGAGGGCTACAATCCCCTGGAGATCAAGAACCTCGACGTCGCGTGGATCGAGCGGCTCGGTCGCTCCGGTCGGGACTGCTACGACGCCATCGTCTCGCGGGATGTCGCAGCGCTGGGCGAATCGATGAACGAGTGCATGCGATGCTGGGAAGCGATCCTGCCGGGCACGGTCCGCCATCGCACGATCCGGATCGACCTGCCGGGCCTGCTGGCGCACTATCAGTCGAAGTACCCCGGCGCGATGTACTCCGGCTGCGGCGGCGGGTACCTCTACGTCGTGTCGCCCAAACCGGTTCCAGGGGCGTTTCAAGTGAAGGTGAGAGTCCGTCGCCCATGAACGACATCGCCAGGCACATCGTGGTCTCCGGCGGATTCGACGACATCCGCTGCCGGGACATCCGCTTCCTCCACGAAGCGTCGAAGCTCGGCCCGTTGCACGTCCTGCTCTGGAGCGACGAATGCGTGCGCGCCGCGACGGGACGGGACCCCAAGTTCCCCTTGTCGGAGCGGCAGTACTTGCTCGATGCGGTTCGATATGTCCACCGCATTCACCCGATCGAGAAGCCGAGTGATCCGCACGTCCTGCCGGCGGTCGCGACCGTGCAGCCGAGGACCTGGGTCGTTCGTTCCCAAGACGACAATCCGGCCAAGCGCGCCTTCTGCGACTCGCTGGGCATCCAATACCGCGTCCTGTCTGAGAAGGACCTGACGGGCTTCCCCGACGAGCCGGCCTCGGCGAATGCCTCGCCCTCCCGCAAGAAGGTGATCGTGACCGGCTGCTACGACTGGTTCCACTCCGGCCACGTGCGGTTCTTCGAGGAGGTCTCCGAACTGGGCGACCTCTACGTCGTCGTCGGGCACGACGCGAACATCCGCCTGCTCAAGGGCGAGGGCCATCCGATGTTCAGCCAGGACCAGCGTCGCTACATCGTCGGCTCGATCCGCTATGTCACGCAGGCCCT
>JAAYVJ010000255.1 GCA_012517265.1 Planctomycetota bacterium
CCCGTCCTTCGATTCGCGGATGTCCCATTCGACGAGGAATCGGCTGAAACCGTCCAAAATCCTGCACAAATAGTAGAACGTCCCCGGGATAATGCCGATCCATTGCACGATTCGCCGATAGCTGATGCCGGTCCGTTCGCTCCAGCAGATGAAGCCGCAGGATCTGTATCTTCTCGGAACCGGTGAACTGTCGTCGTGTCGTCATGAACATTCCCTTTCAAAAAGTGACGGCCAATCTACTCTCTCACTCACAATCCGGGAATGTCCAATTCCGTCAGAGGCAACACACAGGGAGCCTTTGATCGCAGAAGCCGCGAGTCTGGCCCGTAAGATCGCGAAAGAAGCGGAGGCAGAACAGATCAAGTTGTTTGGGAAGAAGATGTCCGGCGAATCCCCGGTGAGGAAGAACTGAGGACCCTGGGAGCACAGCGGGGTCATCCTGCTTCGTTCCTGCGAAGTCCCTTGGAGCGGCGTGTCGAATCCGCATGCCATGAGCCGGCGGTTTGCAGCGATTCTCGCTCGGCGTCTATGTCTGCGTCCTGGATGGGCCAAAGCGGCTCTTTACTTGGGGGGCAAGACTGGGTATAATAAAGGTCTTTTGTAACACAAACGGCCCCTTCGGGGCCCCAAACACGTGGTTCAGTCACGGGAGAACACTTTGAGGAAACTACTTAGCGGCAACGAGGCGATCGCACGCGGGGCCTACGAGTCCGGCGTGACCGTCGCCGCGGGCTACCCCGGCACGCCCTCGACCGAGATTCTGGAGAACGTCGTCCTGTACAAGAACGACATCTACTGTGAATGGTCGCCGAACGAGAAGGTGGCGTTCGAAGTCGTCGCGGCGGCCTCCTGCGCCGGGGCCCGCACGATCGTCACGATGAAGCACGTCGGGCTCAACGTGGCGGCCGACCCGCTCATGACGCTCAGCTACATCGGCGTCGAAGGCGGGATGGTCATCATCGTCGCCGACGATCCCGGCATGCACTCGTCCCAGAACGAGCAGGACACGCGGCATTACGCCCGCTTCGCCAAGATCCCCCTGCTGGAGCCGTCCAGCAGCCAGGAGGCCAAGGACTTCGTGGTTCTGGGCATCCAGGTCTCGGAGCAATACAAGACGCCGGTCATCCTCCGCACGACCACGCGGGTCAGCCACTCGCGCAGCCTGGTCGAGCTTCAGGAGCGGACGGCGAATCCCAAGACGATCGGCCTGGAGAAGAATCCGCCGCGGTTCGTGCCGGTACCCCTGTGGGGACGCATCATGCGGCGCAAGGTCGAGGAGCGAATGGGCCAGCTCAAGGAGGCCGCCTCCGCCTCGCCGGCCAACCGCATCGAATCGCGGGACCGCTCGCTCGGGATCGTGACGCACAGCATCGCGTACCAGTACGTTCGCGAGGTCTGGCCGGAAGCCTCCGTGCTCAAGCTGGGCATGTCGTACCCCTTCCCCGACCAGTTGATCCGCACCTTCGCGGCGAGCGTCGAGAAGCTGCTGGTCGTCGAGGAGCTGGACGATTTCCTCGAAGAGCACATCCGCTCGCTGGGCATCGCCTGCGTGGGCCGCGACTTCGTGCCCGGCATCGGGGAGCTTTCCGTCACGACGTTGCAGCAGAGCCGCGCGAAGATGGAGGGCCGCGAGCCCGACGCAATCCCAGCGCCGAAATACGCGGAGGAACTGCCCGCCAGGCCGCCGGTGCTGTGCCCCGGATGCCCGCACCGCAGCGTGTTCCACGCGTTGGGCAAGCACGATGTCATCGTCACCGGCGACATCGGCTGCTACAGCCTGGGCACGTTCAAGCCCCTCAACCGCCTGGACATCATCCTGTGCATGGGCGGCGGCGTGTCGATGGCCCACGGGCTGGACAAGGCCGGCGACCCGCGCACCGTCGTCGGCATCGTGGGCGACTCCACCTTCTTCCACTCCGGCATCACCGGCCTGCTGGACATCGCCTACAACAAGGGCTCTTCCACCATCATCGTGGTGGACAACCGCACCACGGCCATGACCGGCCACCAGGAGAACCCCGGCACCGGCCTGACCCTCATGGGCGAGAACACCATCGCCGCGTCGATCGAGGAGATCGGCCGCGCCTGCGGCATCCGCCGGGTGCGGACGATCAATCCCTACGACGCCGAACAGACGCAAAAGACGATCGCCGAGGAGATCCATGTGAAAGAGGCGTCGCTGATCGTCTCCCGTGCGCCGTGTCCGCTGCGCGAGCGCAAGCGCGTCGGGCCGGTCCGCAAGATCGATCCGGCCAAGTGCAAGGCCTGCAAGGCGTGCCTGAAGCTGGGTTGTCCGGCCATCGACGGCGGCGGCGCCAAGCCGCGAATCAACGGGTTCTTGTGCAACGGGTGCAGCCTGTGCGAGCAGATCTGCCCCTTCGATGCGATTGCTGCCACAGAGGGGGATTCGGAATGAGCAACATGGAAACGACAAGCGTGGTCCTGGTCGGCGTCGGCGGCCAGGGAATCCTCTTGGCCAGCGAGATCGTCGCCCAGGCGGCGATGACCGCCGGCTTCGACGTCAAGACGAATGAAGTGCACGGCATGGCCCAGCGGGGCGGCTC
>JAAYVJ010000256.1 GCA_012517265.1 Planctomycetota bacterium
CAAGTCTGCGCGGCCCGCCTGAGACCGTACATCGCCGCGGGTCGCATTTTTGTTTTTCGGCTAACCGGGTGCTGTTTCTCCACAGCTTGTTTTCGGTCCATCCGCACACCGACGTTCTCAGTCGTGAGAACGCTGGTTTCGTCGTCGTCGCGGCGACCGCACGAGGCTGACGAGGTCCTATAATGAAAGGTTGGATCATGTCTTGACGTGGCCCCGTGGGCGTCCTACGATGGGCGGCTGCCGCGTACCCGCCGCGTGGACGGGACGCGCAGGAGAGAAGAGAAGGCCCCAAGAATTCATGGATATGAACCGCTGGCCGGACGGTAGCGTCACGAACATTCCCTCCAGCTGGATCGGCGGCTTGATCGCCATCGCGGTGGCCCTGTCGCTTCTGGGGACGTCGCGATACGGCGTGGGGGTCTCGCCCGATTCGGCGGGATACCTCTGCGCGGCCAGGAGCCTGTCGGCCGGCCATGGCTATCGTGCCTTGTGCAACAGTCCGTACACCGCGTGGCCGCCTTTGTTTCCGACGGTTCTCGCGGCCATCGGTGTGGCGGGGATCGATCCGGTCGAGGGCGCCAGGTTCGTGAACGCCGGTGCGATGGGCGGAATCATCCTGATCTCCGGGATCTTCTTCACCAGGAATCTGAGATCCAGAGGCATGGCCCTGGTCGGGATCTGCTCGATCGTTCTGTCCTGCCCTCTACTGGGCGTCTCGACCATGGCATGGACCGAGCCCTTGTTCGTTCTCCTGATCGGGGTGTTTGTCCTGCAGATATCCGCCTTTCTGCGAAGTGGCGGCCTCGGATCGCTGACGCTCGCGGCGCTCGCTGCGGCAATGTGCTCCCTCCAGAGGTACACAGGTGTCGCGGCGATTGCCTCCGGCGTGGTGTTGATCTTCTGGCCGAGATCGGTTGCTGGTTGGAGGCGCCACATCCTGCAACTGGCGTGGTTCATCCTGCTGTCTTCGGCTCCGCTTGGGCTCTGGATGGCGAGGAACTACCGTCTGACAGGGATGTTCACCGGTTGCGTTCGGGAGAGTTCCATCTACTCCCTGGGGGAGAATCTGGCCGGCGCGGCGGATACGGTGACGAAGTGGATCGTGCCCGAATCTGTTCCGCTGTCTGCGAGGATGGCCATTGGCGTTGCGATGATCGTATTCACCGTGGGGATTCTGTGGGCGTCTCGTCGGAGCGGGCCGAACGATTCGAGTCGGGACCAACGGGACATCGTGGCGGCTGGCCTTGTGGCGCTGGTCTACATCCCGCTGATTGTGTATACGCATCAGGTGGGCATTCTCGAAGAGCCTCTGAGCGATCGTTATCTCGCCCCTTTGGCCATGATCCTGCCTTGGCTTGCGTTTGCGGCGGCCGACAGTTTCGCTCTGAGGCTGCGTGTGGAGGGGGCTCGCGGCCGGGCGATTTCGTCTGTCGCCGTAGCCTGTTGCGCGCTCTGGCTGATCTACCCGGCGGTGCGCACGTACGCCGCGATCGCGTATCAAATGCGAACAGGCGCCGGTGGCTACAGCACGAACGAGTGGCGGCGGTCGCCGCTCGTGGCATGGCTGGGCTCTCATCCGCTGCGCGGGGCGATCCGCAGCAATGCGCCGGACGCTCTCTACGCCTTGACGGGCATGGATGCGCACGTATCGCCTCACAGGACCTGGGACATGCCGGCTTTTCGGCAGGCGATCGCGTCGGGTTCTGGCGAGACGCTGGTCTGGTTCAACGCCTCCCCTCGGAGCTATCTCTACGATCTGAGTGAACTGGTCTCCATGCTCCCGATGCATGAAATCGCCACGTTCGCTGACGGCGGCGCGTATTGGCTGGCGGCATCGCAGGAAGACGGCATCCTCAAGGACAGAATCCTCTCCTCCTACATGGTTGACGGCGCCCGCAACGGCCGATTCACCAGCGAGGCGTTCGGTTCCTGCGGCTCCGTCAGTTCCTGGGTTCTGCGAGAAGACGGCATGACCGAGAGCACGTGGGAACTCAGAATGCCCGACGGGAATGTCGTCGTGTGGCGTCCCTCGTGCACGTACACGCGTTCAGGAGACACGTTCGAGTTCCATTGCGAGGGGCAGGCTGCTCGGGTTCCGGATGGGGCCTCGTCGGCATATGCGCTGCATGCGCAAGGGACTGTGACCGGCGAGGCTGCGGCGGGCGAATACCGCATTGAGTTCGCCGCTCCCCAGTGGCCTGCCGTGGACCAGGGACAATGGCGGATCGATGTGGCTCGGCCTGTGTACAGGCTGTATTCACGGGCTCGCAAGGTGCACGCCTACGCGGCTAGCCGGGAGGAATTGGTTGAGTTGTCGCAGCGGCCCGGAGCATCCTACGTATCCGAGGGAATTGCTTTCCACGTGTATCCCGAGGGTTCGCAGCCGCCGGACACGACGCCAGTGTTCCGATTCTCCTCGAAATCCACGAGGGCCGAGCTCTATACGATCAGCGAGGCGGAGCGGGACCAGGTCCGGGGCGATCCGGCTGCCTGGGACTACCGAGGGATCGCCTGGTACGCATATTCTGCGGAGCGTCGTCCTCCCCATGCCCGTGCGGTCCATCGATTCTGGTCGCCGAAGTACTCGACCCATCTGTATACGATGGATGAGCAGGAACGGGAGAAACTGTCAAAGAGCCCTCCCCAGTCCTGGGTTTACCAGGGCGTCGTCTGGTATGCGCTGCCTGCGAGGTCCCTCAGCCGCGAAGCGACCGTTACCCCTTGACGTGCGGCTCGCCGGGGTCTAGGATGACCGGTAGGTCTGAACCGGTGCCAAGAGATCGAAGTGAGGTGTCACCATGGCTTCGCTAATTGTGACCAACGGCAAGCAGGAAGGGAGTTACTATCCGCTGGGGCGCCGGACGAACGTCATCGGCCGGGACGAGGCCCTGCCGATCCAGATTCTGGACAATATGGTCTCCCGCAAGCACCTGCAGATTCGATTCGAGCAGGCCACGAACCGATACTACGCCTACGACATGAAGAGCCGCAACGGCGTGTACATCAACAGTCGCCGGATCGAAGACGAAGTTGCCCTTCAGGACGGCGATCTCATCATGGTCGGCATGACCAGCATTCTGTTCATGGACCGGGATTTCAAGGACAAGGACAGCGCCTTGATGCATTACAAGAAGGTGGGCGAACGGATGCGGGTCACCACCTACGGCCCTCGCGACTTCGACCCCGCGCCGGTCGGACCGGGCGAAACCGGCCAGCCCATCGCCTCCCGATAGCGGGCGACTTCTCAGGGTTTCATCCTGGCCGTCTTCAGGCGGGCTTCGAGAAAGCCCCATGCCACTCCTGCGGCCAGACCCACTCCGTGCGCGGCATTGGCGATGTTGCCCACCAGGCCGGTCAGGCACACGAAGAACCACACGATCATGAGCGTCACGGTCTGCGGCTCCAGCGACAGTCTGGAGGACGGGTTGAACTTCCCCTGCATCCAGATGTAGCCCAGCAGGCCGTAGACGACGCCGGACATTCCGCCGAAGCTCGGCCCAGCCCACAGATATTGGCCTACGTTCGACGTGCCGGCCAGGACGAGCGTCAAGAGCAGCAGGAACCAGGAACTCCGGCGCGCCTCGATCATGCTGCCCAGGTCCCGCAGCCAGAGCATGTTGAAGAAGATGTGGATAGGCCCGAAGTGGATGAACATGGGCGTGAAGAGGCGCCAGAGTTCGCCGTGACGGACCTCCAGGAGCATCCTGTCCCAACGGACATGGCGACCGAACACGGCGGGGAACTGGCTGATGGACAAGATCTTCAGGAGACTGCTGTTCTCGCCGAAGTTCGCCAGAAGAGTGACGGCGACGCTGACTGCGATCAGCACGATGGACAAGGGGCCCAGTGGAACCGGCGGGCGGTAGAAGACCATCGTCCTGGCGTCGATCGTGCGGGCGCGCCCGGGGACACCGGTTGCTTCGGCCTGCTCCCGCCTCCGGGCGACAGTGCGAATCGACGACGAAAAGCGAGGATCCTGGGGAGCCAGACGAAACGCCTCCAGCAGGGATTTCGACCTCTCGACGTTCTCGTCGTCGAAGACCCATACCTCCCAATCGTTCTGCGAAGTGGGATCGACCTGGTTGTCAATGCCCTGTTCGTGGAGGAAACCGCCGAACCGTCGGGCCGACGCTTCATTCTGCAATCTGCCGATCGGTCTCATCTAGCCTGTGATCTCCTTTCCACAGTGGGGGCACTTGCGTGGTTTCTTGTTCCGGTCCAAGTCCTCCAGGAAGGCGGCCCCGAGAATGGCGGTGGGCAGGGCGAACATGCCGATTCCGAGCATCGCGATCATCGCGGCCAGGATCTTGCCCATCGGGGTGATGGGGTACATGTCTCCATAACCGACGGTCGTCAGCGTGATGGCGGCCCACCACATGGCCGCCGGAATGCTCGAAAAGGCCTTGGGCTGAGCTTCGTTCTCCGCGTAGTACACGAGCGTCGCGGCGACGATCAGAAGGATCAGGAGGATGAACACCGCACTGAACAGTTGGTCCTTGCGAGACTTCACGACCCGCAACAGCATCTGGAGAGCGTCGGAGTAGCGGGCCAGCTTGGCGATCCGCATGATCCGCATGACGCGGAACAACCGGAACATTCGGAACACCCGCAGATCCACGCCGAGGAACGGCAGATAGAAGGGCAACACGGCCATCGCATCGATGATCGCCAGAGGGCTGAAGGCGAAACGCAGCCGACCGAGGATGGGGCGGGCGTACTCGGGGGCCTCCACGCAAGACCAAATCCGCAACAGGTACTCCAGCGAGAAGACCGCGACCGAGAACAACTCGAAGGCATCGAAGCACCTCGGCACGAGGCAATAGACCCGTTGGACCGACTCAACGATCATGGCCACGACGTTCAGCAGGATGAGGCCTACGATGAATGCGTCGAATCCCTTGCTGACGGTGTCTTCGGCTTGGGAATGGGCCAGGATTTCGTGTACGCGTCCGCGAATGCTCAGAAGCGACCATTGCGACGGCGAGCTCTTGCGCTGCGCAGTCAATCTTTCCGGCGACATCGGATCTCCATGGTTGAGCAATCGTTCATATCGAGCAGGCTATTGTACCGTCGAGCGGTCATCAAGGCACGGAAATTCCCCTCGCCGTCGCGATCGGCGAGATCGAGACTCAGGAACGAAACCGCGTCGGTCCTGTTCGCGCTCCGGCCGCTGCCATGGATGGCGGCAGCGGCCAATACAAGATCGTGTCCTTCGATGGAGTTCTGAGGTTGTCATCTTGCACAGCACGCCGGCATGGGCCGGTTCAAGATCGATCCTCAGACCCCGTTCGATTCCGAGAGGATCTGCATCGCGGCGTGCACAGTCGCGGCTGTCGGCACATCCACCTTGGTTGAAAGGGGACCGGATATCCTCCTGCTTCAGCTCAGGACCGATGACGACAGTGCCAGGCGCGCCGGTGGGCGATTCGGATGACGTCACGGTCCGCGGTCGCGGACTCGCCGGGAGCGGATCAGGACACGCTCAATTCCGGTGGTTGCGGTACAGCAGCGACAGTTCCGCGCGATGCTGTTGTCCGACGGTCACTGGGATCAGAATCTGCGACATGTTGTCGCTGAGACGGCTCTGCAACTGTCGGCCGCAGATCACCGAGGGGATCGAGATTTCGATGTTCGTGATTTCGTGTTGAACGCGGGTCTTGACACCGCCCATGATCATGTTGGCGACTTCGCCAATCGCGTCGATGGCTTCCGCCTCGCTCGGCTGTGTACCGGGTTCCATGCACAACATGCCTGCGGTGATGGCGCGCACGCACTCCTGGCCGCAGGCGATTCCGAAGCATCCCTCGAGGTCGCCGGTGAAGGTGATGGTCGCCAGGAACACCATCTCGTCCGACCTGGTCTCCGGATCGGTCGCCTTCTCCAGAGGCATACAGATCATGCTCGCGAATACCTCCGTCGCGCCGTCCAGCAAGACATCCTCAAGTGATGCGGTGTCGATCATATATTCTCCATGAGCCGGCGGATCCTGCACAGACCCCCATACGGTTCCAGCCCGGCCATCTGCCCCGGACCGTTGGACCTTACATCGGCAAAACGGGCGTCATTCTCCAGCGATGCGGCGGGGTTCTTCATACGCGTACCACTTGGCGGCATGCTGCCAGGGCCACGGAAGACCGTCTCGCTGTAGACGCCAGGCGGCCCGACACCGTTTGCGATGGCATCTTTCGCCACTCCACGTGCCCGAGAGGAGGATCTGGCGAGTCCCATAATCGCGACGCGTTGCTCGGCTCATGCCCCGAAAGCAGTGCGATTGCCGATGTCGACTTCGGTGGGGAACGACGACCGGCTGTGTCTTGTGCACGCCAGGACGCGTGCGAAGTGCTGGATGCCTGTCCTCATGCTCGGATGCAGTTGATCTTCGCTTTGTGCCGCTGCGGGGGCCTTCGATGTCCTTCTGAGATTCTGGGTTTGGAGTGATCCGACGTGAGCGGGGAGCAGGGGCGGATTCTGATCCGCAGTCCCAAGACCGAGCACCATGAAGGTCACGAGAGCCGTCTGATCCCGGTGTTCTCGGAACTCCGACCTCGCGTGCCGGCGGGATTCGATGGGGCCGAACCGGTCAGTGAATACGCAACGAGCCGGTACCCGAAGGGGAACAACGATCTTAGGACGCAACCGGCGGATCATCAAATGGGCGGGAATTCAGCGAGGACTTCGACCGGGCCGCAGAGCCCCCCACCCGAGTGACGCAAGAAGTGACGCGCATTCCTACGCAGTCAGAGACCGTAAGGGCTCGTACAGAGCAGGAGCCCGCAGAGGCGAAACCCGCTCCTTCGGCTCAAAACGAGGAGGTACGAAACGATGCAAGTCCTTACGAGCAAAGGGAATGGAGACGAAGGGAATCGAACCCTCATTCCGGCGATGCGACCGCCGTGTGCTCCCGTTACACCACGTCCCCGGAGATCATGGATTGCATTTTATGTTCTATCGGTTCGATGTCAACAAGTAATTGAATGGTTTTGAGGGA
>JAAYVJ010000257.1 GCA_012517265.1 Planctomycetota bacterium
AGGTCTTCGTGTCGCGGCGGGGGCAGCCGACGAGGTTCTCGCCGTCCTTGCCGATGGCGGTGTGGATGTGCAACCTGGACCCGGCGTCATGCCAATAGAGCGTCCCGACGCCCAGGACCTCGCCCGGCCCGGTGAACGTGGTGAATCGGCGCACGATCTGCACAGAGCGGGCCCCAAGTCCGTGAGAATCTGCGGTCCAGCGATTCCATGGTGGGGGTGGGTTCCCAACCAGCCCCTGCGTGCGTACCCCAGAAAAGACTCGATGCCCAGAAAATCCGGCCCCTGCGTCGAATGTTCCGATCCGCCGGACGTCTGTACAATGGGGCCAGACAGGTTGCAGGCCCGCCGGGGTCGTGCGTAGACCGTCCTCACGGACGCCGAAAGGATGTGAGCCATGCGATGGGAGTATCGGACCCTCAAGATCGCCACGACCGGCTTCGTTGGCGGCAAACTTGACGAAAACGCCTTTACCGCCCACATGAACGACCTGGGCGACCAGGAGTGGGAACTGGTTTCGGCGTTCGACACGAATCAGTCGTACGGAGCGACAAGAGACGTGATTGCGGTCTTCAAACGACCCAAGCGGTGATCCGAACGCCTTCGCAGCGGGCGGCGATCACGAACCGGGTTCCTTTGCGCTGCGACGTTCGGGAAAAAGGTCTCGGTCCCAGCCGTAGGTGTATTGCCGTTCCAGCCGGCCGTCGCGGTCGTGCACCGCCAGCAAGCTGTATTCATGCCCTTGGGCCAGCTCTCGGCCGTGAAGAATCGCTTCGATCTTGGACCGGTGGCTGCTGACAACTTGGCCGGTGTTCATCAGCCGGATCGCCCAGCCGCCCCTCTCTCCCGGCAGCACGTGATAGGTCACACGCTCCGCCATTGACGAAACCTCCATTCCAACGACAAACGGCGACCGCAGTCGCCGCAATCGACCATCAAACCCAGGGCCCGCCGGTCGGCCGCTCTCATGCAACGGCAGCCGATCCGGTGCGACGCAACACAGCCCGTATTGTGCCGATAAACGCCCGGTCGTCAATAGGTTTCACGACGACAACGCAGGAGAATCCTGAAGGATGGTGCCCTTCGCCGCCGATAGAATCACCATGATGAACGCAAGACTGCCGGTGGTTATCCTGGCGTTGGCCTGGGGGTGTGGGGCCGCACCGGCTCAGTTGCGCACCTCCATGGACGAGGCGACCGTCCACGTGCGGACGTGGGTCCAGCCACAGATCGCCATCAGTATGCCCGCGGTCGTGGTCATCAATCTTGAGGCCCCCCTGCTGGGCTCGATCATCCCCGGCCAGGTCCGTTTCCACGTCCGTGCCAACACGGAAGAAGTGGAACTCCAAGTCGCCTGCACCGACCTGTACAAGGCCGGCGATCCAAGGTCCGAGTATAGAATCCCCGTCGCCGAGCCCGGCGCCACGGTCACATGCGAGAACGACCATGCCCGCCTGTTGTCCTGGCAGGACGCCCCCTCGGCAAACGCACTGCCCGCCGGCTGGATGGGGGAGATCAGCGAAGTCGGCCTCTTCACGACCACCTCCGGCCCGATCTTCAGCCAGGACGTGAGCGTGGAGGTGGCCTGGGACACCGCAAACCTGGACCTGCCGACCGGCGAGTACCAGGGCATCGTCCGCCTGATCGGCCTGGCCCGGCCGTAGGACACCCACCGCGTCCTTGCCGGCCGATCGTAGTTCTCGCGGTGACTCCGCAAGGCGTTATCTTCTCGGCCCTCAGGCGAACCACTGAGAATATGCCCGCCCTGCCACACCACAAGCAAGTCACAGGTCCAGGCGCATCAGGAGTCGGTCTTTGGCCCGTTCCGGCGAGACACCGAGCGACCTGGCCTGCTCCTCGAACGTGACGACGAACTCAATGCGATCCTGCAGATACGAACGAGGATGGCGGTCGACCACGGGACACCTCGCGATCCCCTATTTTCGCAGGAACAGCCACACCCAGCCGTGTGTTTCGTACTCCGGCGGCAATTGCGAACGCAGCGACTGCATTTGCCCGCTGATTTCGTTCAAACTCTCGTACAACTGCTTCTGGTCCTCTTTGGTCTTCGGGCGGTCCGACCCGTCGAGTCTCTGAATCAGCTCACGGAAGCGTTTCTCGATCGGCTCCATGTCCTTGCGGATCTGATCGTACCTGGCCTGTTCCTCCGGGGTCGGATCGGGACGGTCCGGCTTGAGCGTGCCGTAATCGCCGACGAGCAAATCGGGCCGGCCATCGCCGTTCCAGTCGGCGACGCAGACCTTGGCGCGGTTGCCGCGTTGCGGCTCTTTCGAAATGTTTGGGCCGTAGTCCACGCGCCCCGGCGGCACGAGCTGCATGCCCGCCGCCAGTTCGGGCGACTTCGCGGAGCCGGTATTGCGGAACAGCGTCACGCTGCCGTCCTCGGCGCCTACGAGCAGGTCGAGGTCGCTGTCACAGTCCCAATCCGCTGCGTAGGGACCCGCGCGGCCGTTGACGTGTACCCGCTGCCCACCAGCCTGAAGTTGTTTCTCCTTGCCGAAAACGTACGCGGTAGTGGTGCCTTCGTTGGGAATGAAATAGACGTCTCCGTCGATATTGCCGACGATCAGATCGTAGTCCCCGTCGCCGTCCCAATCCACGGCGCGGACCGTGGAGGCCGTGCCCGTGCTGGAGATGGGCTTGTCCGGCGTGCTCTCGATTCGCCTGCCGTGGTAGGTGACGAAGGTCCCGTTGTCGGTCTGCTCCCACTGAACGGTGCCGCGGATAAGGAGGCCCTCGGAGCGTTCCTGGATGCCGCCGCCGACGTTGATGATCTCGCCCGCCTTGTCCTTGAGCATGACAGGGACCGCGAACGACCGCTCTTGCCCGCCCTCGAAGAAGAACAATTCGCCAGGCCAGGAGCCGGACAGAAGATCCATGCAGCCGTCGCCGTTGAGGTCCACAACATGTGGACCGAATCCGATGCATCAGCCACACGGCACGGTGCCGTCTTCCCCCCCTTCCTTGAACTTCACGCCCGCCGCAAGCTTGGGCTGAGCGTTGGTGCCCTCATTGTGGAAGATCCACAGTTGCCCGTTGCCGAACTGGCCGACGAGCAGGTCCTGGACCCCGTCGCCGTCGAAGTCGCAGACGAATGGGGCCGCATGGCCGACTTCGGTGTCGATCGCCC
>JAAYVJ010000258.1 GCA_012517265.1 Planctomycetota bacterium
GAGAGGGGGCCGTAGTGGGAGCCCTGGGGATCGCCCTGGATGACCATGCCGGCGATGAGCATCGCCTGGAGGATGCCGACGATCGTGGTCTCGCTGCCGCCACCGACGTTGGCGGAGCTGGCGAAGGCGCCGCCGACCTTGCCGTTGAGCTGGCCGTGGCGGCCGACGAGGTCGTCGATGAGTTGCTTGATCGGGGCGGCCATCTGGCCGTAGTAGCAGGGCGACCCGATCACGATCGCGTCGTATTCCGGCAAGTCGTCCGGATTGACCTTGTCTACCAGTTTGCACTCGGTGTTCAGGCCTGCGCCGTTCATCGCGCCGGCGATGACCTCGGCCATTTCCTTGGTGTTTCCGCTGCGTGAATAGTACAGTACGATTCCTCTTGGCATATCGGCACCTTCCAGAACTTCGGCGGTTCACTCTAACCGCGATCAGATATATCGACAGCGGCCGAAAATGCAATTGGAATCGCGGTGTCCACCCTGGTGCATGACCCACGCGTGACGCGGGGTTTCTCCCGTTTACGACGAAATGGATGATCGCAACGACCGTCGGATCAAAGAGTTGCGGTTACCGTCGCAGATAGGAGAGCTTCTTGGGCAGGGGGATGTTGTTGCCGAAGCTGTCTTCGCCGTAGCCGGTCTCGGCCAGGACCTGGATGTCGTCCAGAACGCGCTTGTCGCCGACGAACTGGGCCTTCATCTCGATGCTGATGTCGATCTGCCCCATGGCCAGCAGTCGGCCGGCCTCGCTGGTGACTTTCTCGAACAGGGTCCCTTCGCTGCCGCAGATTCCCTCGGGCAGCTTGAGCGGCTGCTCGTACATGACGAGTTTGCCGCGTTCCGCCAGCGCCAGCACGACCGAGCGGACTACCGCGATCGGGTCCTGGCCTTCCTCCTGGTTGGGGACCAGCCCGAGGTTGGCGATTTCCTGTTTGAGCCATCGCCTCTTGAGTGCGTTGATCTTCTCGTTGGCGCGGAACAAATCGAGCGAGGAGCCGGCGTCGTACACCTCGTCGCCCAGAAGCATCTGGACCTTGCTTCCGTAGTGCAGGACGATCTTGGAGATCAGGGTCGAAGGACGCACGTGGAACCCGCGGTAGGTGGGGATGGGGACCTCGATCCGACTGGGCTCGGCATACCGCTTGAGCATGTCCTGGCACAGATTCACCGCGCGGCCGATGTACAGGTCGATGAACGTGACCGAGTAGTTCATCAGGACCGACAGCAGCGAGTCGGGATCGATCAGCGGTCCGCCAGAAGAGGGGTTGGCGCAGTGCCGCCGGTTGAGGTGCCGCTCGTAGTAGTGAGCGAACAGGGTGGCCGTGCGGAGCAGATGGAAGACGACGCTGGCATGCCCCCGCAGGACGGGCAAGTCGGTGTCCTGATTCTCGACGCTCGTGCCGGAGACGTAGGTGTCGTACTGGGACTGGAGATTGTGGAACTGGAATTCGAGGCTTCGCAATCGTTCCTCGCTCAGGGCGGCCGCCGCCCGCGAGGCGTACTCCTCGGGCCGGGCCCGGCTGGCGGCGCGGACGTCCTCGCTCTCGGAGGCCAGGTTCAGGAACGCGGTGGCCAGCAGGGTGACCGTTTCTGCCACGGTGTCGAGGTGCCGAGCGCCGCAGTTGTGGGCCAGACGCCCCGGCAACTGGCACTCCTCGAATGTCTCAGCAATCTCGGGTTTGTGGTCGATCTTGAGGCCACGCTGGCGGGCCTGTTCGATCATGGTTCTGGAGAGTTGCCCGAGGATCTCGCTGGTGAAGGCCAGGGCCTCGTCCGTCGCGGCCGAGAAATCCCGCTCCACATGCATCAGCCGATAGCTCGGCGTTCGGTGCTGGAGGTGCATCAATTCGTAGCCGACGTCGGAGAAGAGTTTGGTGGCCGCTGTGAGCGAGCGGATGCGGCACCACTTGCAGTTCTTCCCGGCGTCGTAGTTGTCCAGCAATTCCTCGATTTGCATCGATTGCGACAGGAACTCGCCAAGCAGGGGGCGGGTGAGAACCGCCCGGGGGGCCTCGCTCGTGGCCAGATAATCCAGCAGGGCCAGCAGCATATTCGCCCGTTTCTCGACCAGCTTTTGGAAGTCCTGTTCGTTGACCAGACTAGCGTTCATCGTGCCGCGCCCCTGTTGCTGAGCTACTATCATCGGATTGGCCTCGTGTTACTTCGGACTCTGCGGCGTCTTCTTCTCCAGCGGAACGTCCTCGACGGAAAAGCCCTTGGGCACGTCGATCTGGAACATCTTGTCGTCGATCCCCGCGTTGACCTGGGGATCGAGGAGCCGGATCTCGTGGATGTCTTCTTCCGTCGTGACTGCGTGAATCTGCGACGGCAGGCCGATCTGGCGATCGATCCAGAAGTCGATTCTTGTGTAGTCGTCCTTGTAGACCGAGTCCGGCCGGACCGTCAGGCTCAAGTGCTGGAGGGCCGGCTTGTCATTCGGCTCTGCGATGATCTTCACGTCGAACTGCTTGCGCAAGTCGTCCATCTTCGAAAAGCCCAGGACCGGCATGTGCCGGCTGGCCAGGGAGAACGCGTCGATGGGCTCGTTGGGCTCGGCCATCTGACGACGCTCCACGCGTTTGGTCTGGTAGTTCACGATTGTCAGATACACGCCGTCGAAGAGGAACTGCTCGACGTACCGCTGCTCGGCTTCCTCGTCCTGTTGGAGGGTCAGGAATTCGATTCGCAGCCTCGATCGGCCGCTGGACTTGGTGTAGTAGAGAACGCCTTTGCGAAGGGCGGTCGAGTCGAGCAGAGGTTGACGGGTGACGTAATTGACGCGGGCCTGGTAGGATTTCAGCTCCGCCGCTTTGTCCTGGAGGCTCTTGATGGCTTGGTCGACCTGGTTCGGCTCGCATGCCACCGTCGGAGAACTGCAGATGTTGGGGTCTGCGGCCTGTGAGTAAGATATTGTGGCAAAAAGACTTAGGATCACACCAACGATGGCTGCCCTGTCCATGACGACTCCTGGTCTATGCAAGTGATTCTCCTGTACCGTTCTGATTATCGACAATTGGGAGCAATTCGTGGAGGGTCTGCACGGTGAAATCTGCGTGATGGGCGAATTCGGGGGCCCGGTCGTGGTTGGTGATCAGCACCGGGATCGCTCCAGCTGCCTTCGCGCACAAGAGATCAAAGAGATAGTCGCCCACCACCAGGGTCTCGCCCGGTTGCACGGCGAATCTGTCGCAAAGGTGCAGGACGCCGAACGCGTGAGGTTTCACCGGCCCGTCCTCCCGGCCTACCACCGCGTCGAAACGCAGGTTGTGCCTCGCGGCGACCGCGTGGGCGTTGCACTTGCGGTTTCGGGTCAGGATGCCGATGTGGATGCCTCGCCGACGCAGGGCTTCCAGGGTTTCCCGGGCTCCCGGGTTGAGCGAGGAATCGGCCACCGCTTTCTCCTCGTGGAAATGGAGGATGGCTTCGGCCCGTTGACGCTGCTGAGGTGTCATCTTCTCCATGGCTTCCAGAATCGGCCCCCCATGTCGGTCGATCCCGATTTCCTCGCGGATCGCGTCGAAATCGAAGTACGGCTCGGTAATCGTTCCGTCCAAGTCGAATATCACAGCTTTGATCGGCATGCCGGAGTCAACCTATCCCCTCCAGAGTTACAGAAAAATCCAAAAGAACCTTGATTCGCTCCTTTTCCCCACTATTACGTTGTTCGGCGGGCAGGGTTTTGTCAAGCCTCTGGCAATCGATCTTGGTATTATGGGGCGTTGTGGCGGGTAGAAGAAACCGGCCTTTTGAAGACAGGGCAGGCGGAGACTCACTGTTTGCGCTCCCTGAGCAGATCCAGGAGATAGCGGGTGGCTCGGCTCATGGCCCGGCCCTTGCGGACGAGAATGCCTGTGGGGCGGACAAACCGCTCATTGGAAAAGGGAATGGCCCGCAGTGTGCCGCTGGCGACCTCCTGGATAATCGTCGGCTGAGGCAGGATGCTCACGCCGGCGTTGATTTCAACGGCCCGCTTGATCGTCTCGATGTTGTCGAATTCCATGACGGGACGCACCACGGTGTTGTATCGCTCCAAGATCCCGTCGATCCAGGCACGGGTGGGCACTTCCTTCTCGAACGCGATGAACCGCTCGAACTGGAGCCTGTGGATATCCGCCTCTTTCTCCTCGGCCAGCGAGTGCTTGGGGCTGCACGCCAGAACCAGCAACTCGTCTTCGAACTCGTACACATCCAGACGCTTGTCCCGCTTGGGAATGGCCACGATCCCGATGTCCACTTCGCCGTCGAGAACCAGTTCGTAGATCCGCTCGGCGGTGAAGTACTCGATGTGCACGTTGACGTTGGGATAGCGGATCATGAACTTCTTGATGTACTCGTTGAGGCTGTGCATCCCGATGCTGAAGATCGCGGCGACGTTGATACGGATGTCGACCCCAATCTCCAGACTGTGCAACTCGCTCTTGAGCTGGTCGTGGCGTTCGAGGATGTCACGGGCCGCCCGGTAGAAGACCTGGCCCGCCGCGGTCAGTTCGATCGGACGCTTCCTGCGCGTGACCAACTGGCACTTGTAGCTCAACTCCAGTTGCGCCAGTTGCTGGGAAACCGCCGACTGGCTCACGAGGTGTTTCTCTGCCGTTTTCGAGAAGCTGTGTGAGTCCGCCAGATCGCAGAACAGCTTCAGCGTTTCCAAATGCATTATTAACATTCCTAATGTTATGTATCACCATATCCGGCTTCTCTCATTAGGTATCCTCAGGCATGATATTAATTCCGCTAATGTTTTACAAGTCCATACTGTTTTAAGGAGTCGCGCAATGAATCTGCAACAGCCCAACGCAAACGAAGCCACGCAGACCTCAAACCGCTCCCGCAGTGTGTCGCCCGTATCGGGTTTGTGCACCCGATGCGTCGACGGCTGCAAGGGCAACTGCGAGACGTTCAAGGCCACGTTCCGCGGCCGGGAGGTGATCTATCCCGGGCCCTTCGGGACCGTGACCGCCGGGGGGGACAAGAACTACCCCATCGACTACTCGCACCTGAACATCGCCGGCTACGCCCTGGGCGCCAAGGGTCTGCCCGAGGGGCAGATCGGCCACTCGGACAACACCCTGTTTCCCCTGGTGAACACCGAGACGCAGTACGGCGTCAAGACCAAGGTCAAGATGAAGCTGCCCATCTTCACCGGCGCTCTGGGCTCCACCGAGATCGCACGGGCGAACTGGGAACACTTCGCGGTCGGCGCCGCCATCTCCGGCATCACGATCGTCTGTGGCGAGAACGTCTGCGGCATTGACCCCGCCCTCGAGCGGGACGCCAAGGGCAAGGTCACCAAGGCCCCGAACATGGCCCAGCGCGTCGAGCAGTACCGCCGGTACCATGAGGGTTACGGCGATATGATCGTTCAGATGAACGTCGAAGACACCCGCCTGGGCGTGGCCGAGTATGTGGTCGGCAAGCTCGGCGTCGAGTGCATCGAGCTCAAGTGGGGCCAGGGTGCCAAGTGCATTGGCGGCGAGATCCAGGTGGACTCGCTCGAACGGGCGCTGGAACTCCAGAGACGCGGCTACCTGGTGACGCCCGATCCGTCGAACCCGGCCAACCAGGCCGCGTTCAGGGACGGAGCCCTCAAGCACTTCGAGCGGCACTCCCGCTTGGGCTTCATCGATCAGGATGGGTTCATGAAGGAAGTCGAGCGAGTCCGCAGCCTCGGCGCCAAACGCGTGACACTCAAGACCGGCGCCTATCCGATGCGCGAGCTGGCCATGGCCATCAAGTGGGCCTCCGACGCCAAGCTCGACCTGCTGACCATCGACGGCGCTCCGGGCGGCACGGGCATGAGCCCCTGGCGCATGATGGAGGAGTGGGGCGTCCCCACGTTCTACCTCCAGTCGATGACGTACGATCTGTGCCAGAAGCTCGCGGCCCGTGGCAAGTTCGTCCCGGATATCGCCATCGCCGGCGGGTTCAGTTCCGAAGACCACGTCTTCAAGGTCCTGGCCATGGGCGCGCCGTACACCAAGGCGGTCTGCATGGGTCGGGCCCTGATGATCCCCGGCATGGTCGGCAAGAACATCGGCCTTTGGCTCCAGCAAGGCACCGACGCCTTGCCCAAGACCGTCAGCCAGTTCGGCTCCACAGTCGAAGAGATCTTTGTCTGCTACGAGGATCTCGTCGCCAAGTACGGCAAGGACACGGCCAAGAAACTCCCGCTGGGCGCCGTCGGCCTGTACACCTACGCAGACAAGATGAAGGTCGGACTCCAGCAGCTCATGGCTGGCAGCCGCAACTTCAAGATCTCGACGATCAGCCGCGACGACGTGATGGCCCTGACCCCGGAAGCCGCCAAGGTCTCCGGCATCACCTATATCATGGACGCATACAAGGAAGAGGCGGACAAGATCATCAACAGCTAAGGCTGGTTCGTTCTCCCGGTGGACGCCGAAGGGGGCCTCTGAAAGCAGGGGCCCCTTGTTTTTTTTTGGTGTGCCAGGCATGGCACGATGACTTGGAGGTGCAAGTCCTCTGGAGACCTTGATAGCAGGAACTCTTGGCGGAACAGCAAGGGCTGTCGCCGCGAGGCGAGGTCCGAAGGAAGCTGTAGGCAAAACTCCGGCCTGACGAACAGCAACCGCATACGAGGCCAACGACCGCTGCAACCAGGAGAACCTGCTGGCCCAATTGTCCGGTGGGGTGCGGGCGTTGTCGGCCCCGGTCGACAATCTCCTGAGCAACTGGGCGTACATGGTCATGACCGCTCTGGCGTGGAACCTCAAAGCCTGGTGGGCCCTGTCCCTTCCCGAACAGCCCCGTTGGCGTCAGCGGCATCAGGAGCAGAAACAGCAGGTCCTGCGGATGGAGTTCCGCACGTTCCTCAACGCGTTCATCAAGATCCCGTGCCAGATCCTTCGCGCGGGACGACGACTGGTCTATCGTGTACTCCAGTACAACATCCATTTGCCCGTGTTCTTCCGGCTCTGTACCGTTCTGCGATGTTGACCAGAGCCGATCCCGAAGCCGGAGTCCGGATGCTCCGGTCCGCCGCAACCCCCAGCCGCACGGACGTGCAGACGAGAACCGAATGAATCGATGAACAACCGGGAGCCAGGCAACGACGCCAGCCGCCTCGCCAGGCCCACTCCACGCCGGTCGGCGCTCCAAGAACTACCCGACAATCACCCGAAGGTATTCGCTTGTTTAAGGGTTAGTCTGAAGGACACCCATCCTGCCGAACAAGATCCCGTCCCTGGGGATGCCACAGCGCCGCGGTCATATCGCGATGGTATTCCCATCATAGCCTCAGTCGGATGCGAATGCACCTCCGGGGATCGGCTGCACAGGCCGAATGCGACACTTCATGTTGGGAAGATGGAGATCCGATCAGTGCTGGTCTGGGGAGTTGTGTTGCAGGTGCTGGTAGCGGCGGGTCCGGTACATCGCCACTGGCTGTCGGGCCGTTGCATTCTGTTGGTAGTTGCCCAAGGGAGAAGGTCTGTCCTCATGACCAGAGGAGCGGTTTTGCTGCTCTCGCAGGCGGTCGCTTGCTTGCTGTCAGGCCTCGTTCGTGCAAGACATTGACGGGAGCCGTCAAAGGAAGCTATTCTATGGGAAGGTGGGTGGTGCGACAGACTCGCGGCGGGACGTTGCGCGACGGTCTTGTCAAAGTGATGTCTGTTGACCTGACGCGTTTCCAGAGGGACAGGGCATATGTCATCAGAAGAGTCTGCGGAGACTCCCACCGACACTGGTGGGAATCGCAGCACACGTGTCGAAGCGGTGTCCAGAACGGCCCCGAGGATCGACCAGCGATACAGCGGGTTCTTCGCCCAGTTGCTGGAGCTTCAGTGTCGCTGCTGCCGGGC
>JAAYVJ010000259.1 GCA_012517265.1 Planctomycetota bacterium
GCCTCGTGCGTGATGATCGGCTCGTTGTTCGCAGGGCTCAAGGAAAGCCCCGGCCAACTGGTCATCTACAAGGGCCGGCAGTTCAAGGAGTACCGCGGCATGGGCTCGCTCGGCGCGATGGTCAAGGGCTCGGCCGAACGCTACGGCCAGAGCAGCAAGACCGACGTCGGCAAGCTCGTTCCCGAGGGCGTCGAGGGCCGGGTCCCCTATCGCGGCACGCTCAGCGACTTCGTCTACCAGCTCGTCGGCGGCCTGCGGGCCGGCATGGGCTACTGCGGCGCACGCAGCATTCCCGAACTGATGAACAAAGGCAGATTCGTCCGCGTCACGTCGGCCTCGGTGAACGAGTCACACCCGCACGACATACAGATTACCAAGGAAGCCCCGAACTACTCGGCCAGCTTGCCGTTCGAAGATTGACGAGACGAAAGGACCTTACGGACCTTGTTGACCGGATTGACAGACAGAAGTTCTCTGGTCAATCCGGTCAACAAGGTCAATGAGGTCCTCTTCTCTTTTTCTCTTTCGCTTGAAGGTTGCTCTTATGATTCGCGAAATGATCGCCATCCTGGATTTCGGCAGCCAGTACGGCCAATTGATCGCCCGCCGGGTGCGTGAGCAGAACGTGTACTCCCGCATCTGCCGGGCCGGGATTGGCGCCGAAGAACTGGCCCAGATGCCGCTCAAAGGCATCATCCTGTCCGGCGGACCGGCCAGCGTCTACCAGCCCAACGCCCCCCGCTGCGACGAGCGGATCTTCGACCTCGGCATCCCGATCCTGGGCATCTGCTACGGCATGCAGCTCGGTTGCCAGGTCCTCGGCGGCAAGGTCATCCCCGCCAGGAGCCGCGAGTACGGCCGGGCCACCCTGGCCGTCCGCGACAAGAGCGATCTGCTGGCCACGCTGCCCGACGAGACCCCGATCTGGGCCAGCCACGGCGACCAGGTCGGCAACCTGGACGACGATTTCGTCACGCTGGCGTCGACGAAGACCTGCCCCTACGCCGCGGTCCGCCACCGCACGAAGAAATTCTTCGGCGTCCAGTTCCACCCCGAGGTCAGCCACACGCCCAAAGGCGACGTCGTCCTCAAGAACTTCCTCTACGACATCTGCGGCTGCGCCGGCGACTGGAAGATGAGCGACTTCGTCGCCGACACGGTCAACGCAATCCGCAAGCAGGTGGGCGACGCGAAGGTGATCTGCGGCCTGAGCGGCGGGGTCGATTCCTCCGTGGTCGCATCGCTGTTGCACAGGGCCATCGGCGATCAGCTCGTCTGCATTCTCGTGGACAACGGCCTGCTCCGCCGCAATGAGCGGGAGAGCATCGTCGCAACCTTCGGCGACCACTTCCACATGGATCTGCGGGTCGTCGACTGGTCGAAGCAGTTTCTCGACGGTCTGGCCGGTGTTACGGACCCGCAGAAGAAGCGAAAGATCATCGGCGCCGAGTTCATCAAGGCGTTCAAGTCCGAGGCGAACAAGATCGAGAACGCCAGGTTCCTCGCCCAGGGCACGCTGTATCCCGACGTGATCGAGTCGGGCTCCAAGGACGGCAACCCCGCCGCGAACATCAAGCTGCACCACAACGTCGGCGGTCTGCCCGCCGAGTTGGGTTTCGAGCTGGTCGAGCCCCTGCGGGACCTCTTCAAGGACGAAGTCCGCCAGGTGGGCGAGTACCTCGGCCTGCCGGAGGACATCGTCTGGCGGCACCCCTTCCCCGGCCCGGGCCTGGCGGTCCGCGTGATCGGCGAAGTGACCCCGCAGCGATTGGAGGTTCTGCGAGCGGCCGACGAAATCCTGATCGACGAAATCAAGGCCGCGGGCCTGTACCGCAAGATCTCGCAAGCCCTGACGGTCCTGGTCCCGGTCTCGACGGTCGGCGTCATGGGCGACGAGCGAAGCTACGAGAACGTGGTCGCGGTCCGGGCGGTCGAGACGACCGACTTCATGACCGCCGATTTCTCCCGGATTCCGCACGAGGTTCTGGGCACGATCTCCAGCCGGATTATCAACGAGGTCCGAGGCGTCAACCGCGTCGTCTACGACATCTCCAGCAAGCCCCCCGCCACAATCGAGTGGGAGTAGCCGGGATCGCCGATTCTCCGCAATGAACCGCGGCCCCCACGGCAACGTGGATCGGCAGCCTGCCCAAAGTTGAGAATTCACCTGGATTTGCGCGAATCGGGGGAACGATTTATGTCGAAATACCATGAGACGCGCATGGTTTCGGGTGTGCCGACATGCGGATGCAGAATTGAACTGCGGCCGATTCTCGGACGATGAGGAACACATTTGGCTTCGCGGGGTTCGCGCCCCTGCCATCGCCGCGATCGGCCGGATCGCTTGCGGAGCGATATTCGAGGAAAGATGGGTCAGGACCACGGCAGATCCGGGGTTGGTGTCTTTGCTCTGAAGAAGGCAGGGCGCGGCCGGAGTCTCGAATCGCCGGCCCTCGGGATAGACGGCGGCGCCATGATTCATCCGCTCCTCTGCTACGCAGGGATAACCTTGTCCTTCCTGATCGCCTGGGCCCTCTACCGAACGAAGGTCCTGGACCCGAAAGCCCATTTCTACGCCCCGATCGGGCTGCTGATCGCATTCTACACGATCCACGCCATGGCGACCGACAAGCAGGTCTACCTGAAACGGCGGTTCCGCCAGGCGATTCCCAAGGCCCTGTGCAAATACGTCTTCTGGGGGCTCATCATATGGGCGGTCCTGAAGTTCTACGGAGCCCACCCGCTGTACCGCGAGGCGACTGTCAACACCCGGCGGTTCTTCACCGACTTCCTGCGGCTCTTCTTGGCCCTGGGGTTCCCCTACTTCATTCTGGCGGAGAAGTATCGCTACTCGCTCGACAACGCCATGGGGGACCCGTACGTGCGGGTTGTCTCGCTGCTGAAGGCCTTGTGGAAGCGGCGGTTCGCCCTGGTCCGCCACAGGCTGCTCCAGAGACCCTACAGGCGCATCTACCTGGCGGCGCTCATCCGAATCCACTATGTCCCGATCATGGTCGAACAGGTCTATCTGGGCATCGCCAGGATGTCGGGGAATGTGCCGGGCTTCGAGATGCACTGGAACCTGCCCTCCGTCCTGATGGGCCTGACTGCTCTGGCGTGGCTGATCGATTCCAACAACGCCGCGGTGGGCTATTTCTGGGAGTCCTGGTTCACCAAGACCCGAATGCGCGACGTCGACCCCTATCCCCTGCATTGGCTCGTCGTGCTGGTCTGCTACGTGCCCTTCATCGTCTTCGCCGTCCAGTTCATCCCGTTCCCATCCCTGCCCGACAATTCGGCCCCCCTGCTGAACAACCCCGGACTGAACACGGCGATCGATGTCGTCCTGGTCCTTTTCCTGAGCCTGTACATGCTCAGCGGCAGCGCGTTGAGTTTCTCGACTTCCAACCTGTCCTACAAGAAGATCCAAACAAAAGGCCTGTACGGCATCGTCCGTCATCCCGCCACGGCCTTCAAGCTGGCCTTCTTCGGCCTGAGCTTCTTCCGCTTCCGAGCCGCCTGGACCACAACGGGGGCCCTGTGCTACGCCGCATGGTTCACCGTCTACATCCTCAGAATCCTGGCCGAGGAGCAGTTCCTCAAGCGATTCCCCGACTATCGCCAGTATATGAAGAAGACGAAGTACCGCCTCATCCCCAAGGTCTTTTAGCACAGGGAATCCCCCTTTTGCGGACAGGTGGAACAGAGCCCGATCTCGCCCCGCCGGGCCGTGTACCGATCACCGGCAGACCGCCCGCCACGATTCGGTGGAAACGAGCCGAATTGTTGGTTTGTTGACCGTCGGGCGCAGATTTTCCCACGGCCAATTCCGGGGCTGTGTGCGTTCCCCTCCGGGTCGTTTCCTCCCCTCTCGTTGCCCGACCGGCTCGCCATAAACCACCCCTTCATAACCACTTGAGCCGAACCTACACAATACCCATAGACATTGTTGCAATTCCGTTTGCGACCCTTGGATTTCAGCCGACGGTCGGTTTGGTACAGAGTGAACAACCGCACAGATCGCATTGAAATCCGTCTGGCGGATCAGGTAGCATGATAGTGTTGCCCTGGAGTTCCGGGGCGCGTTGGATGGTCCTCTAACCCTGATGTATCACTCAGAATGCACATAGGAGTGAGGTGGACAGACATGGCTGCGAAGAACCGCGGCATAACATGCTCGCCAAATAGCAGCGGATGCAAGCAGTCCGAGGACTGGAAGACCCTGCGACAGAGACTGCTCCAGAGACGCATTTGCGATCTGAAGCTGCGGATCAAAGGGTCACCTATCGAGCCGTACATCCGCCAACTCAAACGCGAGTTGGCGGCCAAGGGCGTGAACTACGCGCCGTCGTTCTACCTGACCGACACCTGGGGCTGCCCCGACAAGGTGCCGGCCATCGGCATCCCCTTCTATTTGGCCAGTCTCCCGCTCGGACGAATCGAGGAGGAACTGACCGGCAGCCTGGAAGACGGCCAGATGATCATGCAGTTCCTGCGCCATGAAGTCGGGCACGCCATCAACTACGCCTTCAAATTGTGGAAGGAACCGGGCTGGCGAGCCACGTTCGGCTCATTCTCCAAGCCTTACCGCGACGCCTTCTCCCCCAATCCTTGGAGCCGGAGATTCGTGCGGCACATCTGCAGTTGCCCCTACCGGTACACGTACGCACAGAAACACCCCGATGAAGACTTCGCCGAGACGTTCGCCGTGTGGCTGACCCCGCGGTCCGGCTGGCGCCGCAAGTACCGCGACTGGCCCGCGATCCAGAAGCTCAAATACGTGGACCGTCTGATGCGACACGTCGGCGACGAGCAGCCCAAGTGCAAGCGGGGAAGACTCGTCAAGCCGGTCTCCAGGCTCACGCTGCCGCTGGCCGAGCACTACCGTCGACAGGCCCAGAAGTACGGCCAGACCGCTTAAAAGAGCATCGGGACGCTGACGTCGTACGGAGGCCCTTCCAGGGCCGCGTCGATGATCATTTGCAGCAACTGCGGGTAGTGGATGCCCGCCCTCTCCGCCGCGCGAGCCAACGCCACGCCCTCCTCCAACGAAGCGTTGCAGTTCACTTCAAGGACTCTCGGCGCGCCGGCCTCGTCCAGGCGAATGTCGACCCGGCCGTACCCCCAGGCTCGGACCGCTCGAAAGGCGCGGATCGTGATGTCGTTGATCTGCTCGGCCAGTTGCGGTGCGACGTCGGCCGGACAGATCACCGACGTCTTCCTGTACTCCACCGAGGTCTCGATCCACTTGGCGGCGTAGGACATGATCGCCGGGATCTCCGGCGGCAGTTCGCCGTAGTGGACCTCCGCCAGCGGCATCACCTGGGGTCTCTTGCCTCCGACGACGCCCACGTTGAACTCTCGGCCGGGCAGGAACCCCTGGACCAGCGCAGGCTGATTGTAGTTTCGCAATACATGCCCCACCTGCCGGCGGAGGGCCTGTTTGGACCTGACGATCGAATCGCGGTCCAGCCCGATGCCGGAATGCTCCTGGCTGGGCTGCACGATGAGCGGGAACTTCCATTCGTACCGGTCTACGTCGCCCACCTTCTCCAGCAATTCCGTGCAAGGCGGAATCGGGATGCCGGACCCATGGAGCAGGCTGGCGGCCATGTGCTTGTATCGCGTCAGCCCCAGCGCCAGAGCCGGCGAACCGGTCATCGGGAACCCCATCATCCGCACCATGGCCGCGAATCGCATCTCGTACAGCGCGCCGTGAACCACGTCGTCGTACTGGTTGAACACCACGTCGGGCGCCAGGCGGCGGAGCTTGCGCTGGAAGGCGAACAGATCGTGGGCCAGCGGCAGAACGGTGACCTGATGACCAAGGGAACGCAGCACCTTCGCCATGTCGCGGATCATGTGTCGCAGGTCCGCGGTGCTGCCGCGATCCTCCGGCGTATCCGGAATGATTCCGGTGTCCGCGTTGTATACCAGCGCCACGTGAAGGGGTTTCCTGGATCGTCTGGACCGTTTCGGCATATCCTCATCCTTGTGTTCCAATCGGTCATGCAGGGTCGCCTTCTCTCGGAGGATGCGGGGGGCATCGCGAGTCACGATGGTCTTGCACGCCGCAGAAGAGGCCATATCATGGGACCGAGCCTGCATGTCGCATTATGTAAGCCCCGGCCGGAACCGTCAACCACACGAGTCGAGATTTCTCCGGTTTTCCGGCCTGCGGCGGCCAAACCAGCCTGACTGCATCCTGAATAGTGCCCGGACGGACGACGCATTCCCATTGCCTTGCGGGCCGGAATCTGTAAAATGGAGATCGGTTTCACATCGGTTGTTTCGGGCAACAGGCAACAGCCAAGCGTGGGAGGTCAGCCGTGGGAAGAAGCGATTTCTGCATCGTGAGCGTCATGGCGGCAGTTCTGGCATGGGGCCTCGCGGCCGGAGGAGACGCCCGCGCGGCCGACGACCCGACCCTGGTCGGACACTGGAAACTGGACGGCAACGCCTTCGACAGCGCCGGCGGCAACAACGGCACGGTCTTCGGCAACCCCGCCTGGGCGAACGATCCGCAGCGGGGCTGGTGCCTGGACCTCGACGGCCAGGGCGACTACATCGACGTGGGGGACGCCCCCGCCCTGACGTTCGGCGACGCGATCACGGTCGCCTGCTGGATCAAAGTCCGGGCCTTCGACAGAAACTGGAACGCGATCGTCACCAAGGGCGACGACTGGGTCCTGGCCCGCACGCGAGACGACAACCGCGCGGCCTTCCTGTGCCTGGGTCTCTCAGGCGGCGGCTGGCCCGAGGTCTACAGCGGCGACGTCAACGACGGTAACTGGCACCACATCGCAGGCACATACGACGGCTCGGAACTGAGCATCTATCAGAACGGCGACCGCGTCGACGGCAAGTCGGTGCACGGCAGCATCAACCGCAACTGGAGCCATGTCCTCATCGGCGAGAACGAGCAAGCCCCCAACCGGTTCTGGAACGGCCTGATCGACGACGTGCGCCTTTACAGCCGGGCCTTGACGGCCGAGGAGATCGGAGTCCTGGCCGAGGCCGAGCCTGTGCCGCCCCCGCCGCCGCCGGCCGCGCCCCAGGGACTGATCGCGGTCGGCCACGACAGCCGGATCGATCTTCGCTGGCCGCTCGATCCCGACCCGAATCTGGAAGGCTGGAACGTCTATCGTGCCGACGCTCCCGATGGGCCATTCGCCAGACTCAACAAGTCGGTGCACAAGGTCCCTGTCTACAGCGACTTCTTCGGGGTCAACGATCGAACATGCTGGTACCTCGTCAAAGCGGTCGCCATCCGCGGCGGCGGGGAATCCGAGCCCTCGAACATCGTCTCGGCCGCCTCCCATGCGATGACCGACGAGCGGCTTCTGACCTCCGTCCAGGAGGCGGTCTTCCGGTACTTCTGGGATTACGGCCACCCGGTCAGCGGCCTGGCCCGCGAAGGATACGGCATGGGCCACAGCTCCGACACCTGCACCACCGGCGGAACCGGCATGGGCCTGATGGCGATCTGCGTCGGCGTCGAGCGGGGATTCGTCACGCGGCCCGAGGCGGCCGCTCGCGTTCTGAAGATCCTGACCTTCCTCGACGAGAAGGCCTCGCGTTTCCACGGCGCGTGGTCGCACTGGATTCTCGGCAACTCCGGCGCGACCAAACCCTTCAGCCAGTACGACAACGGCGGCGACCTCGTCGAGACCGCCTTCCTCGTGCAGGGCATGCTCACGGCGAGGCAGTACTTCGACGACGCGGCCGACCCCGTCGAGACCGAGATCCGCCGAAGGGCGACCGCCCTGTGGGAATCCGTCGAATGGAGCTGGTACCGCCAGACGTCGCGGAGCGATACGCTCTATTGGCACTGGTCCCCCACCTACGAGTGGAAGATCAACCACGCCATTCAGGGGTACAACGAATGCATGATCGCCTACCTGCTGGCGATCGCCTCGCCCACGCATCCGGTGCCGGCGACGTCGTACCGCAAGGGCTGGGCCAAGCCCGCCGACTACGCCAATCCCAACAGCTATTACGGCTACCGGCAATGGGTGGGCCCCGAGAAAGGCGGGCCGCTGTTCTTCACGCACTACAGTCACCTGGGCTTCGACCCCCGCGACAA
>JAAYVJ010000260.1 GCA_012517265.1 Planctomycetota bacterium
ATCGGCTTTTCGCTCTACGAACGGGCGTGGACGCTGCGCTCGAGGGGGGCGAGCCGCCCTATGTCCCCTGGTCGATGGGCTTCACCAAGGAGGCCCGCGAGAAGCTCCAGCGGTACTGCGAGAACCTCCTGGGCTTCCGGCCGGACTACGTGTTCACGCATGTGACGCGACTGGTCCGAAGCAAGGGGCTCTGGCGCGACCTGCTTGTGCTCAGACAGATGGAAGAGGGTCTGCGAGAACGGGGCAAAACCGCCGTCTTCCTGCTGCTCTCAACGGAGGTCGCCCCCCGGCGAACCTGCGACATCCACCAGATGGAGGAAACCTACGGCTGGCCCGTGGCGCACCGCGAGGGCTGGCCCGACCTCTCCGGCGGCGAGTCGGAGTTCTACACCGCGATCCAGCAGTTCAACGCCCGCAGCCGGCACATCAAGGCGGTCTTCATCAACCAGTTCGGCTTCGACCAGAGAAGTTGCGGCCGGCGGATGCCCGAGGACATGGAGTTCATGGACATCCGTCGCGGCGCCGACGTCGAGTTCGGCCAGAGCATCTACGAGCCCTTCGGAATCGCACAACTGGAACCGCTCACTTTCGGCGGCATCTGCGTCGTCACGAACGTCTGCGGCTGCGCCGGGTTCCTGCGCGACGTGACCGCGGGGCAAAACGTCCGCAACGTGATCCTGGCCGATTACACCAGCCTGGGCGACTGCTCCGGCACGGACATCGAGGACCTGCTCCAGATCGACCGCAAGGCCCGGGACCGCATCGAAGCCGCGGAGGGTGCAAGGGTCGCCCGAGAGGTGCTGGACCGCCTGCCCCGGACCGACGCGCAGCTCGCACGCATGATCCACGAAGGGTACCGTCTGGCCTGCGAGATGAGCTGGGACCGGGTCGTCCGCAAGTACCTGCTCAGGGACCTCGTGCGGATCCACGACAAGCAGGCCAAACAGCCAAGCTGCGTCGGCACGTGAGACCGCGCAATCGTCAGCGGCCGGCAACCGCGACGGGCCGGCTCTCCTGGGCCATCTGGACAAGCCGCGACGCGATCTCCCCGGCGGCGTCGGGCCGAGCCACGTGCTTGCAGGCCTCGGACATTCGTCGGCGTCTGACGTCGTCGCCCATCAGCGGCTCCAACTCCTTCCAGAGCCCGGCCACGCGATCGTCCGCGTCGGCGACGTCGTCCACAATCACGCCGGCGCCGACCTCGGTCAGTTTGCGCGCGTTGAGGTACTGGTGCTTGTCCTTGTGGAACGGATACGGCATGCAGATGCTCGGGACGCCCGCGACGGCATATTCCGCCACGCTCACCGCCCCGCTTCGGCCGATCACCAGATCGCTGGCCGCGAAGAGATCCGCCATGCCGTCGTAGTAATCGAGCACCTTGTGGGCCAAGCGAGTCGCCTGGTAGCCGTCGAGAACCGACTTGTAATTGTCCAGGCCGGTCAGGTGGACGACCTGCCAACGGTCGGCGAACGCCTCCAGCCTCGGCAGCAACCGGCAGACCGCCTCGTTGATCCTCGTGGACCCGCTGGACGCGCCGGTGACCAGCAGGACGTGCTTGTTCGGGTCGAGCCCCAGATCCCCTGCCGCCTTCTTCGCGTCGGGATTCAGGAACCGGCTTCGCAGAGGGCATCCGACCGTGTGCATCACGGCCCCCGTGCGAGGGAAATGGGCCTTGCTCTCTTCGAACTGGACGAAGATCTCGTCGGCCCAGCGGGCGCTGAGCCAGTTCGCCCGGCCGGGGATGATGTCCACATTCAGAAGCGCCACCGGAACGCCCAGCTTGCGCCCCGCCCGGCAGACCGGACCGGCGACGAAGCCGCCGGCTCCCACGACCACGGCGCCGTCCCGTCGGGCGATCTCCCGCATGGCGATCCGGCAGCTCCGCTGGAACGTCACGGCAAAGCGCAGGAGCTTTCCGGGATGCGCGTACAAACCCGTGGCCGGCAGCGCGGAATGACCGAACTCGGCCTTCTCGAAGACCCGCTGGTCCACCGCCCGCGTGCTGTGAAAGAAATGGATCTCAGCGTCCGGCTGCCGGGCCCGGACCCGTTCGGCGACCGCCAACAGCGGATAGATGTGCCCGCCGGTGCCGCCGCCCGCGAAGAAATACGAAACCCTGCCCACACTGGCCTCCTTGCCTGCTCATTCGTCCGGCCTTGGCCGGTCTTTTCACATTTCGGCCGGCCGCAATTATCCTTACCACCGCCGAACGCCGTTGTACAGAGTCTTATGTGCCGGCGATGAATGCCAGCGTCATGGATCTGTAGATGCGTTCCTCTGATGGCGCCACTCGGAAGCCAGCAGCGCCAGATCCATCCCGTCGACCGAACCATCCCGTGTCAGATCCGCTTCGCACTGAGTGACGGCCTGCGTCCAGTTTGCCACCATGCGGGCGAAATCCGCCCAGTCGACTCGACCATCGTTGTCGGCGTCGGCCGTCAGAGTCCAGCCGGGCGGGGCGATGCTCGCCTGTGCCGTGCCGCCATAGGCGCCAATGTCGATGCGCCGGTTGACGATCGCGGTGCTGTTGGGATCGTCAGGCACAGTCTCCGGCTCGCCGCCAAGTGAAGACCCCGGGTTGCCTGCGTCGATGCAGGGACTCGTCTCGGAGTCGCTCACCCACCGCTCTTGCGCCCCATCCCACCGCGAACCCCGGCTTCGCAGGTGGTAGTCCTCGCCGGCCGCGTCGACGAACAGCGGATCCTCCCCGAAGTTCCCGATGCCGCCCAGACCACCGCTCCAACCCTGGACGTCGCAGAATCGAAGTCGCACGTCGCCGCTCTCCCCGAGAACCTGCGACGATTCGGTCTGCTGATTGTTGCGGCCGGCCGAGTTGGCCCAGAGAATGCTGTTGTCGATCTGCACGTCGCTGCCCATGCCGCTCCAGATTCCGCCGCACGACAGCTCCGCCTGATTGGCGGCGATCGTGCAGTTGGCGACGATCACGACGGCGTCGGAGTTCTTCATCGCCCCGCCGAGGCCGTCCGTGCGGTTGCCGCTCAGAATGCAGTTCTCGAACACCGCGCCGCTGCCGGACAGGTTGGCGACCGCGCCGCCGCCGTCCCCGGCGTGATTGCCGCTGAAGACGCACTCGCAAAAGACCGGGAGACAATCCTGCCAGTTGCCGACCGCGCCGCCGGTCAGAATCGCGTCGTTGCCACGAAATGTGCATCGCGTCACGCGGGGACTGCTGGCGTCGTAGTTGCCCATCCCGCCGGCGTTGTAACCGGCCGAATTGTCGAGAAACGTGCAGTTGCTGACGATCGGATTGCTGCCGTGCCGATTGGCCATGCCGCCGCCGCGGCCGGAGATGCTCGATCGCAGGCATGAATTCTCCTGGAACACGCAGTCGACGACCGTGGGATTGCTGCCGTAGCAGTTGCACAGTCCCCCGCCGTAGAGGTCGGCCGAGTTCTTGAGAAAGACGCAGTTGCGGATCGTCGGGCTGCTGCCCATGCAGCGAATGCCGCCGCCGTAGTCGTTGTTGCCCCCGTTGGCGATCGTGAAGCCCTCGACCACGCTGGAGGCGGTCTCCCCGCCATTGAAATAGAATGCGCGTCCCTGGCCCCGGCAGTCGATGACGCAGTCGGCGGGGCCGTTCTCGCTCCGAACCGTGATCGCCTTGCCCAAGAAATCGATCTCCAGGTTGCCGACGCCCGAGTAGGTCCCGTCGGCGACCCAGATCGTGTCCCCGTCGACGGCATCGACGATCGCGGCCTGGATCGTCGCATAGTCGGCGGGCACGCGAAGGGCCTGCGTCCGGCCGGCCGTGACGAAGGCATAGCCTTGTCCGGCGTTGGTGGCCAGCGTCTCGTTGCCGGCTTCGTCCGTCACGGAGACGATGAAGTAGTACGTCGCCTGCGCGCTTAGACCGCTCAATTCGATGTTGGGCGATTCGGCCAATTGCGGCTGTCTGGCCACCAGGCTGTACGGTCCGCCTCGCGTTCTGCCGTAACGAACCTCGGCGCGGACGGGCTCGCCGGCCAGGACGCCGACCGTCGCGGTGACACCACGGACCGTCGCCTTGACATCGAGCACCGTCGGCGGCTGGTAGTCGGCAACGGCCGCCGCGGCGTGCCATTGGCCCTCATGGCCGAGCCCATCGTCGGCATCCAGGTACTGAGCCACAAAACTCTGCCCGTTCTGGGCCTGGAGCACGCCGTCGCCGAGTTTGGCGACTGCCTTGCGAAGGACGATCTCACCCCGGAAGACGCCGAGCGAAGCCGCCGACTCCGTCAGAATCGCCGTCTCTTTGTCGCCGCTGGCGGTATCGATTTGTACGGTCTGCTGACCGGCCCCGCGCAGGTCCCAGTCAGCGACCAGAATCCCGACGTTGGCCTCTTGCCTGTATCGCCGGCCGTCCAGGCGGATGCGACCGTCGGACGGAATCGCTGCACGCAAGGCTCTGTAGACGTTCAGCCGCGTATTCGACGAACAGATCCCGGCGGCGATGGGGTCGCCGGAGGTCGTCAGGATCTCCCGGATTTCGTCGCTCGTCAACAGAGGATTCGCCGAGAGCAGCAACGCGCAGGCCCCCGATACATGCGGCGCGGCCATCGACGTGCCCGATTTGGTGCTGATGAGCGACCCGCGGGCTCCGGCGGAAGTGCTCCTGCCCAGCGAGACGATCTCGTGCCCCGGCGCCGCCAGGTCCACCCAATCCCCATAGTTCGACAGATACCACCGATGATCGGCCGAATCCGTCGCGGCGACCGCCAGAACGCCGGGGTAGGAGGCCGGGTAGTACGGCGTGGTCGAGTTCTCGTTGCCCGCGGCCGCCACGACGATGACGCCCTGGCTCTGCGCATAGGCGACGGCCTCCTCCAGAGCATCTGCGCTGTCCGGGCCGCCCCAACTGCCGGAGATGATGTCGGCCCCGTTGGCCACGGCGTAATAGATGGCCGGGATAGCGTCGGCGGCCGTGCCGTCGCCTTCGGCGCCGAGAATCTTGATCGGCATGATCCGGGCGCGCCAGCAGATGCCGGCGACATCCAGGCCGTTGTCGCCCGCCGCCGCGACGATCCCGGCGCAGTGCGTGCCGTGCCCGTGGTCGTCCATCGGATCGCCGTTGTTGTAGGCGAAGTTGTAGCCGTGGACGTCGTCCACGTAGCCGTTGCCGTCGTCGTCAACGCCGGGAACGCCGTTCAGTTCCGCCTCGTTGACCCAAAGGTTGCCCTGAAGATCCCGGTGATTGTAGTCCACGCCGGTGTCGATGATGGCCACGACCACTTCGCTGTCGCCTTGGCAGGTGTCCCACGCGTTCGGGGCGTCGATTCTGGCGAGAGACCATTGCCGACTGTACGATGGGTCGTCCGGCGTGGCGCAGATCGAGACGAGCGGATTGAACTGGACGTACTCCACGTCGGCCCGGCTCCGATAGGCCGCCAGGATCTCCTCGGGACTCACGCCGGCGTCGAGGTCGAGCTTGATGCGATAGACTCTTTCCAGGCCGAGGGACGAACCGCACTCGGCGGCGTTCGACCGGTGGCGGCGGATGCGTCTGTGACGACTCTCTCGGCTACGATCGTCGGAATCGCCGGTCGGCCGCGGCGACGACAGCCGGATTGGGCCACCGCCTCGCACGAGAGGGCTCAATTCCCGGATCCGCACTCGGCCTTCGAGAACCTGCAAATCCCGACCCGAGACGCATCCGCGATCCTTCTGGATCGAAGCGGGGTCCGCGGCGTTGACATCCGCCGGTTGTGTGCGGAACTTCACGAGAATTTCGTCAGGGACGACGCGAGCGCCGCCGGCCGAGGCCGCCGCAGCCGAGGCGACAACAGCCGAGAAGAGGAACAGAACCGCAGTGGAAAGCCCCAATCTGATCCCATCACCCTTTCGAAAAGGCGGCCGCTACCCCCCTGCCCTCACCCTGGAGTGCAGGCACAGACCCACACACTCTCCATTATAGCAGAAACCTATCGAAATAGCACCTGCAAAAGAGCATCCCGAAAGTCCCGCGACGACAATCAGGATGCAAGTCCTTAATTAATCGTGACTTACGAGCGAGTCGTCGGATGAGCCGTGGGCGGCGATATTCAGAAGCACGCCGACCGCCGCGGCGGAGATCAACATGCTGGTGCCCCCGGCGCTGACGAACGGCAACGGGATGCCCTTGGTGGGCCCGATGTCCGTCACCACGGCGATATTGATCGCGGCCTGAATCCCGATGGCCAGCACGATCCCCGCGGCCAGAAGTCGCCCGAACCGGTCCCGGCACCGCATCACCACCGCCATGCCCAGGAAGAGGAACAGAACGAACAGCGCGATGATCCCGAGGGTCCCGATCAGCCCGAGTTCTTCCCCCACGATCGAAAAGATGAAATCGGTCGTGTCCTCAGGCACGTGGCCGTACTTGCAGGTGCCCTGCCCGAGCCCCTTGCCCCAGACGCCGCCGGACCCGATGGCGACCAGCGACTGGTTGACCTGATACCGAACGGAATCGACCATCCGGTCGGGGTGGAAGAACGCCTCCAACCTCTTCATCCGGTGCGGCGAGGCGAACAGAGCCGCGATGAACCCGACCGCCGCCGGAGGAACCAGGGTCAGGACGTGCCACCAGCGGACGCCCGCCACGGCCAGGAGAATGAAGCTGATCAGAGCGATGAAGGTGGCCGTGCCGAAGTCCTCCAGCACGACGAGTCCGCAGATCAGGCCCAGGGCCGAGCACAGAGGCAGGAATCGCGTCCAATAACGCCTGATGTCCGGCCCGATCTTCGCACACACGGCGGCCAGGAAGAAGATCGTCATCCATTTGGCCAACTCCGACGGCTGGAAACTGATGCTGGCCGGTCCGAGCGGGATACGCAGCCACCGGCGGGCCCCGTTGACCTCAGGGCCCTTGAAGTGGGCCACGATCAGCAGGACGCCCGCGATGACCAGCAGCCAGAGCGTGGGCCAGGCATACCATCGGGAACGCAGGTTCCAGAATCGGTAGCTGGCCGCGGAGGCCAGGAACATCACCGCCACCGCGATGGGGAAGAAGGCGATCTGCCGCAAGCCGGGGAACTCGTAAAATCGCCGCAAATCGAATTCGTATCCGACGTTGGCGCCGGCGGAAAACACCATCACCGCCCCGGCCGCCATCAGGAACAGAACCACCATGGCGATCACGTTCGACAAGCGGCTGCTCATGGAACTCATAACATCATCAATCGCAAGCATCTCATTCACATACCTTCAGAGAGAGTCCGGAAATGTGCTCTCCGACCTGTGTCTTCGGCAGTTTGGGGCTTGGTTCTACAGAAATAGTCCCAGGCTCCGACCGCGGCAAAGTGAAGCGACCCCGGCGTCACACGCATCCGCGCGAAAACCCAGGGCGATATCTGCACATGCCGGCTCGGGAAATCTTCTTGACAACCCTCCGGGCCAGGGGCAATCTATGCCCAGTTCTTTGCGCGTGAGAGTTTCCTTTGAAGGCAACTCACGAAATCGTCATATGGTTTGGGAGGTCCACAGATGGAGAAATTCCAGTACCTCGTGGTCGCGGCTTGCGTGGTGATCCTGGCGACGATCTCGCCGGTGTTCGCCTACTTGCAGCCGTCCGTCAACCTCGGCTTCACCAGCTTCATGGACGGCGCCCCGCCGGCCGGTCCGGGGTTCTACTTCGTCGAGTATGTTCAGTACTACACGGCCGACGACTTCACGGACGCCGGGTTTCCCACCGCCGGGGCGGATGTCGACGCCTGGGTCAGCCTGAACCAGTTCATCTACCAGTCCAACACGCCGGTGCTCTTCAACGGCAAGTGGGGCCTCAACGTCATGGTCCCCGTCGTCTCGCTGAACAGCGGTCCCGACACCTCCCTGCCGGAGAACAGCAGCGGAGTCGGCGACATCCTGGTGGGCCCCTACCTCCAGTGGGATCCGATCATGGGCGCCAACGGCCCGGTCTTCATGCACCGCGTCGAGTTCCAGATGATCTTCCCCAGCGGAGATTACGATGACGACAAGGTCCTCAATCCCGGGGCCAACGCCTTCTCGTTCAACCCCTACTGGGCCGGCACGTATTTCATCACGCCCAAGTGGACGATGTCCGGACGGTTCCACTACCTCTGGAACGGCGAGAACGACGACCCGTTCGTGGGCTTCGGGCTGGACAGCGTCCAGGCGGGCGAAGCAGTTCACGCCAACTTCGCCACCTCCTACGAGGTCCTGCCCAAGCAGCTCCGCCTGGGTCTCAACGGCTACTGGCTCAAGCAGATCGGCGCCACCGAAGGCACCACGCAGGCCGGTGCCACCGTGGACATGGAAGATGAGGAAATGGTCTTCGCGATCGGGCCCGGCGCTCTGGTGAGCTTCTCGCCCAACACGCACCTGTTCCTCAACGCCTACTGGGAGACGGAGACCGATTGCCGTCCCGAGGGCGAGCGGTTCGTCGTCCGCCTGGTGCACCACTTCTAATCGACAGTGAATTGCCCTCTTGCGGGGACCTGCAGTCCGTCGATCGACGGCGGGCTTCAGGTCCCCGTCTTATGGATCGACTCTTCCTTCAATCCAGCAGCCCGTTCAGGACCAGCACCGCTTCCTGGCGCAGGGTCATGATCTGCCGCAGATCCTGCCTGGCCTTGACCAACTCCTGGCGGGCCTGCTCCTTCGCGGCCCGCAAGGCGGACAGGGCGGTTTTGATCTTCTCCGACGCAGCCTCCTTGTCCGCCAGGACCTCGCGAAGCGCGCGAGTCCGCTGATCCACCGGGCTGCTCGGCAGTCCGGGCCCGCGCGCCGACTGGTACCGCGGGTGAACGAGATCATAAACCGTCTCGACTCGCGGTCGGACGACCGACCACTCCTGGTCGGAGACGCCCAACTGCCCCTTCAGGTCCTCGATCGCTCGGTTGCGATGCTGAGCCGCCTGCTCCTCCATGATCTTACGCATCTCTTCGGGCCCACTGGCGTTCTGCATCCGTTCGGAAAAGGCCCGCGACTGCTCCATCCGTTCGCGGACCTCTGGGGGAGGTTCCCGCCTCTCCCGGCCCTCTCGCTTGGGCTCCCGGCTCTCCTGCCCCAAGGCCGGGCGGAACAACATGGCCGCAGCCGCCAACCCGGCACCACTCACCACCTTGCGGCGAGAAATCACGGCATCCACTCCACGAAGGCAGCGGGATCGTCTACCCCGATTGCTTTGTCTGCTCGGCATGATCTGTGACTCCTGCGTTCGGAATTCCATCAGCGTGTCGTCCTGGGCCGACCACCCTCGCCAGAGCGTGGCGCAGGGCCCGGTGGCACGGTCCGCCGGCGGACGATCTGGTCCAACTGGGCGGAGGTCTCCTGCAGACGCGTGGAGTCGGGGGCCTCCATCATGTTCCGTGCCTGCGCGGGCATACTGGTCACGGAATACGGTTTGGCTTCGGTCCATCGGGCCTCCCCCAGCGCCTCCCAGGCGAGCACCGCCTGGCGAATCGCCGATTGGGCCCTCTGGGCGATCTCCGCTCGCGTCGCGGTCTTGAGAATCCAGCGAGTCTGCGCCGCGAGAGATTCGTTCTCTTCCGTGCTCGAATCCGCCAACCACCTGTCGATCTTGTCCAGGGCGATGGCGCGTAGCGCCAGTCCCTCGTACCGCTGCACAGGCGACAAGCCCGATCTTCTCAAGAACCGATCCAGTACTTGAACCGCGGCCCAAGGGGACATCTTGCCGTCATCCGCGCTGCAAAAGCGGCAGATCCCGTCCACATCGTTAACAGCCGCCGATCGGTCGGCCCAGGACGTGAGCATTCGGTTCGCCTTTTCGTACTGGCCCGCTCGGACGAGGCTCTCGATGTGACGACACCCGCCGGCCATGTACATCTCGTTCAACCCGGCGTCGCGAAGCATCAGCAGATACCGTGTGACATGTCGTTCGAACGCGTCATAGTCCTTCAGCATCAAATCCAACTGCGTCAACGCGTGGAGGGCTCTCAACTGCCCCCCCAAACCGCGGTCCTGCTGCTGCGTCAGCGGTTCGAAATGTTCTCTCAGTTGGCGGATCAGCCCTCGATCGTTATCATCGGGCTCCGGCGTCCGGTCCTCCGGCAACGGCGCGTGACGATGGTATCGAAGAATCTCACCCAGTTTGTCACGGAGCTCCCGGATCTCCCGCTGGCTTTCCGGAATGACGCGCTCGACTTCTCCGCCCTTGGCCCTCAGTTCCGTTCGCTCCTCAGGCGTCAGCGGCATCAGAACCCTGTCGTAGTGCGCGACCAGTTGGCGGATGACCCTGGCGTCATTCGGCTCGATCTCCCTTCGCTCGGGTCTGGGCATTCGAGCCACCTCCTCTCGCCACCGTTTGATCTGCTCCTGCCTCTGCGCCCGCTCTTGTTTTTGGGCTTCGTGTCGCCTCTCCAACTGCTGCATCGCCACTTCCGGGTCAAGGTCCAACGCCCCCCTTTCCGTTTGGGGCCTTTCCGGCGGTGGCGGC
>JAAYVJ010000261.1 GCA_012517265.1 Planctomycetota bacterium
CCGAGTTCAGCGGGGCGCATCTGAATCCCGCGGTGACGATCGCCCTGGCGACGGCAGGGAAGTTCGCCGTGGCCAAGGCTCCGATGTTCATCGTCGCCCAGTTCCTGGGCGGCGCGGCGGGCGCGCTGCTGGTGTGGCTGTTCTACAAGGACCATTTCGACATCAGCACGGACCCCGGCGCGATCCTGGGCACCTTCGCCACCGGCCCTGCGATCCGCAACCCGGTCCGCAACATCCTGTGCGAAGTGATCGGCACGTTCGTGCTGGTCCTGGCGGTGCTGTACGCGACCTGCCCGACGTTCGCGTCGGGACCCGAGAAGGTCAAGGTCGGCATGGGCGCCCTCGGGGCGATCCCCGTCGCGTTCGTCGTGATGGGAATCGGCCTGTCGCTGGGCGGCACGACCGGCTACGCCATCAATCCGGCCCGCGACCTGGGCCCGCGACTGATTCATCACGTGGTGCCCATCCGCAAGAAGGGAACGAGCGACTGGGGGTATAGTTGGATTCCAGTAGTCGGTCCTGTGCTTGGCGCGCTTCTGGCCGCCCTGGTCTACTCCTGCGGCCCGTGTGCCTGATCATCTACACGAAGACGCATTCCAATTCGGGGGAACTGAAATGGCCTGTCGACGTTGTCACGTTGTCGCCGCCGCAGTTGCTGCGTGCGCGCTTCTCATGGGATGGGGCCCTCTGATCGCCGCCGCATCCGCCGCGACGGCGGACACGCCGCGTGCTCCGACAACTCATCGCGGTTGGGAAGAGTGGCGGGCCAACTCGATCTCGCTCAGCGGCGACTGGGAGTTCGCTCCCGGCGACGGCGGCGAACGAGCCGAGACGCTTGAGGGCGCAGGCCGCCTCCCATGGAAGACCGTGACGCTCCCCGGCACGGTGGTGGAGTACCGCGATCCGGCCGCCGCGACGATGCGGTTCGCCTGGGTCCGGCGGACGTTCACCGTTTCCGCTTCGCAAGCGAAGGGGTTGGCTGTTCTTCGCTGGAATCAGATCACCTTCGGCGCGGTCGCCTACATCAACGGCCGCAAGGTGGGTGAGAACGTTCCCACCGGCCCGTACCAAGTGATGCTGCCGCCGGGGATACTCAAGGCCGGCGAGAATTCCATCGTGCTCAAGATCGCAGGCGGCGAGGGAGCTCCCAAGGCCAAGAGCGGAAGCCTGCTGATCCCGGCGGGCTTCGGCGACACGCGACAGCCTCCGAGAGTCCACGGCGATGTCTGGATCGACTTCGCGGACGCCGCCTACATGAAGTGGATTCTGGCTCTGCCGGATCTTGCCGGCGACAAGGTGCGAATCCGCGTGACGCCCACAGGGTCCGTGCCCGCGGATGGAGTGACGCTGACCGCCCAGGTGCGGACGTGGCCGGACGGGACGGCGGTGGGCCGCGGCGAGACGCCCGTCTCGGTGAAGTCCGGCGTCGAGGAGGGGCCGCACTTCTTCGTGGATGTGCCGATGCCGGGCTTCAAGCCGTGGACGTACGAGGAGCCGTATCTCTACACGGCCCAGGTGTCTCTGAAGCGAGGCGATCAGACACTCGATGCGGCGACGATCCGCTTCGGCATGCGCGAGATCACGGTCGCCGACGGGCACTACCTGCTCAACGGCAAGCCCCTGCGTCTGCGCGGCTCCAATCTCGTTTTCGAGTGGGACTGGGGCGACACCATCACCGGCAACGAGTTCGACTACCTCGTCACCGAGGCCCGCGAGATGAGCATGAACGCCTTCCGCACGCACACGATGCCGCTGCCGCCGTTGTGGGCGGACATCTGCGACGAGAACGGGACCATGATCCTCGCGGAGTTTCCGTGCCTCTACAACTACCAGGACTACAAGTTCACGCCGCAGGAGTACGAGGTCTGGCACAGGAATGTCCTGACCGACGCGGCGGGCTGGATGGGGCGGCTCTGGAACCATCCGGCGGTGGTCATGTGGGTGCTGTCCAACGAATCGAATCGCGACAGCCTTTGGGAGTCCGGGCCGTATCACGATTTCGTGCGGGCCCTGGATCCGACGCGCCCGACCATGCGGACGGGCGACACCGGCACCGCGGAGAACTACGACGTGCACACCTGCGGCAACGTCGAGGACCTGTTGGAGGGGGCGATGGTGCAGGGGATTCCCTCGTGGTTCGCCGAGGCGAGAGGCCGGCCCGTCACCAACAGCGAGTACATGAACTACTTCGGTCGGCCGGCGACGCAGTGGACCGGCAAGGACGACAAGGACGCCGATGCGATGGCCTGCGCGCAACTGGGCATGGAACACACGGAGGCGATGCGCCGCGCCCGCCTGGACGGCATGCTGCCCTACATGTACGCAGGGTGGACGCGGACGCGGCTGGCGGCGCGCGTCCGCGAGACCGGCAAAGGCAGCGCCGTCTGGAAGGCGGGCTACGCAACGCCA